>JALWNF010000134.1 GCA_026995985.1 Campylobacteraceae bacterium | reverse complement strand
CTCTTCATCTCTTTTAAAAAATTACCTACATTTTGAGGAATAATCTTCTCAATATATTGTCGTAACTGCTTTGCAAAAGCAGGTGATGAGCCTCCTGTAGAGAAAGCAATGGTCAAATCGTCTCTTTTAACATAAGATGGAAAGATAAAATCACAATATTGAGTGTCATCTACAGAGTTTACAAGAGTTTTTGAACCTCTACTCTCCTCATAGATTGATTTGTGAAGTTCTACGGTGTCTGTTGCTACAATGACTATATCGAAACTGTCTATATCTCCTTTAGTATAAGCTCTTTTCTCTAAAGTTAGTCCATATTTTTTTATAAGCTCTTTTGCTCTCTCTTCTATCTCTATACTTATTACTGTGATGTTTGTTGTAAAATCTATAAGCTTCTCTAACTTCTCTGTAGCAATAGCCCCACCACCAACAACTAATATTTTTAAATTGGTCATATCTATCAACATTGGGAAATATGCCATAACAATCCTTTTTCTCTAATTTAGCAGAAGTTTATCATAATCGTTTTGATATATATCAACTTTTATCTCTTTTGTTTCTTCTATAATTTGTGTTATGAAAATATTAGATGAAAAACTGAAAAATGAACTACTTTATGAGATGCAAAATAGCTTTCCAATGACTCAAAAGCCTTTTGAGGTTATTGCTCAAAAACTAGGAGTTACCCAAGAAGAGGTACTTGATACGGTGCGTAAGTTAAAAGAGGAGAAGATTATTCGTCAGACCTCTGCAATTTTTGATACCAAACGTTTGGGTTATAAATCCTCTTTAGTAGCTTTTAAAGTAGATAAAGATAGAGTAGATGAGGTTGCAAAGATTATCAATGCACACCCTGGGGTGAGTCACAACTACTTAAGAAATCATGACTATAATATTTGGTTTACCATGGCAGTTGCACCTGACTCTAAACTAGGACTTGAAAAAACTATAGAGATACTCAAAGAGCGTACTAATGCCAAAGATGCCATTGTGCTTCCGACACTAAAGATGTTTAAAATCTCTGTTAAGATGGACACTACAGGAAAACGAGCAAAAAAAGAGAAACTAAAAAAAGTTGCTAACAGAGATATTGAGCTTACAGATGAACATATAGCTGTTATTAAGGAGCTTCAAAAAGATATAGAGGTCATACCTGAACCTTTTAAAAAGTCTATTGAGAGACTAAATATGAGTAGCCAAAGATTTTTTGAGGTAGCACATGAGTTAAAAGAGAGTGGGGTAATGCGTCGTTTTGCTACCATACTCAACCATAGAAGAGCAGGGTTTGGTGCAAATGCCATGTCTGTGTGGTCAGTGCCACAAGATAGAGCAGAAGAGATTGGTAGAGAGTTAGCAGAGTTTTCAGCTGTAAGTCACTGCTACCTTAGACCTACTTACCCTAATTGGTCATATAATCTCTTTGCTATGGTTCATGCGAAAACCCAAGAGGAGTGTGACACACTTATAGAGGAGATGGCAAAGCAGACGGGACTAAAAGAGTATGGAAAACTCTACTCAACTGTGGAGTTTAAAAAGCAGAGGCTTGTATATTTTGATGATGCTTTTATGCAGTGGGAAGAGGGGCTAGAGTAGCCCAATTTCTCTTTTTACTTTTCAAACCACTTTAATTGACTCTGTAAATTTACTACTCTACCCACAACTATAAGTGCAGGGGTTGGTAAATCTTTTGCCTTTTCGTAAATATCTTCAAGTGTACCAATAACAGTTTTTTCATCAGGTCTTGTGCCTCGACTAATAACCGCAACAGGGTACTCTTTTGGTTTACCTATCTCTATAAGCTTTTTAGTAATTCTATTAAGATTGTGTAGACCCATTAGAAAGACTATTGTCTCATCACTCTTAAAACTCTCCCAATCAATTTGTGATTTTGATTTTTTAGCTTCATGTCCTGTAACAACTCTAAAAGAGACAGTTAAGCCCCTATGTGTTACAGGTATTCCTGCATACTCAGGAACAGCAATAGCAGAGCTAACTCCTGGAATAAACTCAAACTTAATGTTTCGTTCATATAGGTAGATTCCCTCTTCACCACCTCGTCCAAAGACAAAAGGGTCACCACCCTTAAGACGTACTACAGTCTCATACTTTAGAGCCGATTGGTAGATAAGCTCATTTATCTCCTCTTGTGGCAAAGTATGGTGAGAGTCCTCTTTGCCTACATATAGAAACTTGCAACCATCTTTTGCCTCTTTTAAAATATCTGGATTTGCTAATCGGTCATAGATAATGATATCTGCTTTTTGAATAATACGCAGTGCCTTTACTGTTAGCAAATCAATCTCTCCAGGTCCTGCTCCTGTTAAATATACTGTTCCCACTATATTGTCTCCTTAATCTCTTTGTCTGTTAGATAACATGATGGGTCTTGAGCCCACAAATCATCATATATAGCATAGGCACGACTTCTTGAGCCTCCATTACAAATTTCTAAATATTGACAGCTCTCACACTTTCCACCTAATCTGCGTGGGTGAACTCTTAACTTCTCTAATATCTCTGTAGGGTTATTTGTCCAAATATCACTAAAATCCTCTTTTAAAATATTGCCTATGGTAAAAGGGAAAAATGGGTCGGGTTTTACATTGCCCTCTGAGTCTATGTTGAGTAGTTTTCTTCCTGCACTATTTCCCCCCCAAGCTATAAGACGTTTTTTCATCTCTGTGGCATATTGAGGATACTTCTCTACAAATCTATTATAGAATAAAATAGAGTCCATCTCCATATTTCCTGTAACTATCTCTATGTCTCGTCTACTCTCATGGTACTCAAAGGCTTTATCTAAAATATAATTTACAGCAGTTCTGCGTTGCTCTTTAGTTAAGTCTATCTCTAAGTTCTCTAAGCCCCTGCCAGAGTAGACTAGATGGGAGATATAGATTTTTGGAATATTGTGTTTCTCTGTTAACTCAAAAATAAACTCTAAATCATCATAGGTATCTTTTGTAATGGTAAAACGTATTCCGACTTTAGTTAGATTGTAACTGTTTAGCAAATCTACAGCCTCCATAGAGGCTTTAAATGAGCCTTTAAGTCCACGAAATCTATCATGAACCTCCTCACTCCCATCAATACTTATCCCAATATAGTTAAAGGTATCTAAAATCTGTTTTGCATTAGAGTGTTTTACATAGAGACCATTAGTTGAGAGGTAGGTTACAATGCCTAACTCTCTACAGCGTTGAGCTATTTGGTAAATATCTTTTCTAGTAAGTGGTTCACCCCCTGAAAAGATAATAAACTTTACTCCATTCTCTTTAAGCTTTGGTAGGGTAGACATAATATCTTTGGTAGTTAAAGTATCTGTTGAGTCAAGTGTAGCTTTAGAGTAGCAGTGTAGACAAGAGAGGTTACAACGATTGGTAAAGTTCCAAATAGCAATGCTTCCATTAAGAACTCTTGTAGGTTTGCCTTCAACTACAGAGTTTAGTAGATTAGAGAGTCTAAACATTAGTGTTTCTCCTCTGAGATAGCTATGGTTGGATATGGCTCTTTAATAATAGTTCTGTTTTGCTCTTTGCTTATATTGTTTTCATCTATTTTTACCTCTTTATATGACAAGATATATTTTGTTATAGCATCAAGTTCATCTGTTTTAAGATTAAGTTTTGGCATAGCATTACGTTTATATCCAAAGAGTTTAGAGACACTCTTTGGGTCAGTAATCATAGCTTTTATCTCTTGGGCAGTTCTTTTTGATGCTATCTCTTTAAAAGAGGGTCCAAATGCTGTAGCTGTTTGGTGGTGACACCCCCAACAGTAGCTCTCAAATACTTTTTTGCCACTATCAGCAGAGAGTAAAGAGGAGATGAGTATAAGAGAAAAAAAAGATATAATAGCTCTATTCATAAGTAAGTCCTTATTTTTAATTGTGATGATAACACTATTTCTTTTATCTAAA
>JALWNF010000133.1 GCA_026995985.1 Campylobacteraceae bacterium | reverse complement strand
AGACTAAAAGGTTTTCAACATCTACACCTAAGTTTTTAGCATATAGTACATCAAGAGCATGTTCTGCATCTATAAAAGCACAAACTTTTCCATCTTTTTGAGCAGAAGCTGTAATCTGAAGAGCTAAAGTGGTTTTTCCTGAACTCTCTGGACCAAAAATTTCAATTATTCTTCCCTCTGGTACACCACCAATTCCTAATGCCATATCTAGTCCCAAAGAGCCTGTACTAATTGCTGCAATTGGTTCTATGACTTTATCTCCAAGTCTAACTACTGTTCCCTTCCCAAATGTTTTATCTATCTGTTTAATCGCCATATCTAAAGCTTTTTGTCTACTTGCATCTATTGCCATATTGAACTCCTAATATATAAATTATTATCTTATTGATATTTTAGTAAAATTTTTTGAAATGACCTAGAAATATGTCAAATTGTAATATTTTTTTTTAGATTAAAAAAAATAAATAGTTATAAAATCTATAGTTAATTACTTTTTCCCCCATATAACTCAATATATACTTTAGATATAGCAATCAAAAAAGAGGTAAGTGCTGGACCTAGAATCATTCCCCAAAAACCAAAAGAGCTCATTCCTGCAACAATAGAGAAGAAGATAATAAGCTCGTTAATATGAACTGAACTATGTAAAATATCATTTTTTATATATCGAATAATAATTGGTTTAATAAATGTATCAGCAATAATAGAGATGATAACAATAGAGTATAGAGCAATAATAATAGCAGAGTTAGAGTTTAGTGTTGTCCAAGCATAGAGTGAAACAGGTATCCAAACAACTGCTCCACCAACAAAAGGAATAAGTGAAGCAAAACCATAGATTGTTCCAAATAGAAGTCCATTAAATCCAAAAAATGATATAACTATACCAAATAGACACCCTTCAAATATAGCAGTTACAATAATGGAGTAGAAGACTATCTCCATAGTAGATGAAATCTCTTTTATAATTTGATTTCCTTCATTGTTTCTCATGGGTAAAAAAGATGCAATAAGTGAAAAAAGCCTATCAGCATAACGGTTAAGTACATAGTAGAAGACAATAACAAAAAAGACATTTTTTATAAAGTCAATCCCCTGTGTTCCAGCTTTTGTAATAGTAATTGTGGAGGATTTAATAGTCTCTAAAATCTGCTGATTGTCTAAATTCTCTTTAGTCCAACTTCCTACTATTGGTATCTCTTCTGTTAAAGAGATGATTTTAGATATTATCTGCTTGATAATATTTAGATCCATAGTCGCTAAAGCATGTACACCAATAGTCATAATATAGATAATAGGTACAAATAGAATAAGAAATAGTAGTAGACTTAAGATAATTGATGAGAGATGTTCAGAATGAATATATTTTATAATTTTAAAGTGTATATTAGCTGTTGCCATTGTTAAAAGAAGTGCTACTACCATAGAGAGTAAAAATGGTTGATATATAACATAAGCACCTGCTAATGTAAAAGCAAATAAAATTGCAATAATATAATCGTTTTTAGTCATCATTCTATTCTCCTAATGGACTAAGTCGAAAGTATTCATAGGATTTTTGTGTAGCAATCCGTCCACGAGCTGTACGCTCAATATATCCGTTAGCTAAAAGATATGGTTCAAGAACATCTTCAATAGTCCCTTCATCTTCACTAAGAGCAGCAGCAATGGTACTTAGACCCATTGGACGACCTTTTGCACTAATGAGTAGCTCTAGTAGTCGAATATCCTCTTCATCAAAGCCTAGCTCATTTACCCCTAGTTGATTTAGAGCATATTGAGTTGTCTTAAGAAGAATTTTCTCTTCATTGGCAACTTCAGAGAAGTCACGAACACGTCGCAAGAGTCTAAGTGCTAGTCGTGGTGTGCCACGACTACGTTTTGCAATCTCATGGGCTGCATCATCATTGGTTACTTTATTTAGCTTAATAGAAGCCAAGTGAATAATCTTAGCTAACTCATCAGTTGTATAAAACTGCATACGAAAGTGCATTCCAAAACGCTCTCTTAGAGGGTGTGACAACATTCCTGCACGAGTAGTTGCCCCAATAAGTGTAAATCGTGGTAGGTCAATCTTGACAGTTTGAGCAGCAGGACCAGAGCCAATTATAATATCTAATCTAAAGTCCTCCATAGCAGAGTAGAGTATCTCTTCAATAGCAGGTGACATTCTGTGAATCTCATCTATAAATAATATGTCACCCTCTTCAATATTTGTTAAAATAGCTGCCAAATCACCTGATTTTTCAATCATAGGTGCTGATGTAGTTTTTATCTGAGCATTCATCTGGGTGGCAATTATATTTGCAATAGTTGTCTTACCAAGCCCAGGAGGTCCAAAAAAGAGTATGTGGTCAAGTGCCTCTCCTCTTTTTTTAGATGCCTCAATAAATACCTTTAGATTCTTTTTAATCTGCTCTTGTCCAATATACTCGTCCCAAGAAGATGGGCGAAGGGAGACCTCTTCTATATACTCATTGTCAAATTTTTCAATATTTACAACTCTTTCCATATTTTTCTTTTATATATATTTTAATGGTATTTTCAGAGGAAAAAACCATACAGGATTCTATTTTTTTTAATAGATGTACTCTTTACTTGGAAACTCTCTATTTTTTACTTCACTAGTATACTTTTTTAAGTTTTCTCGAATCAGCTCTGCACCATTACAATAGCGTTTTACAAATTTAGGCTTAAACTCTTCAAAAAAGCCAAACATATCTGACCAAACCAACACTTGTCCATCACACTCTAGCCCTGCACCAATTCCTATGGTAGGAATTGTAATTGCATCAGTAATAGCTTTAGCTGCTTCACTCTTAACTCCTTCAACCACAATGGCAAAAGCCCCAGCAGCTTCAAGTGCTTTGGCATCTTCAATAAGTAAATCTATGTCAGTTTTCTCTTTTCCTCTAACCCTATACCCCCCATCTGCACGGACAAATTGAGGCATAAGCCCAATATGACCCAAAACAGCAATGGAGTTTTCAGTAAGTGCTTTTACAATATTAGCTCTCTCTTTTCCACCCTCAATCTTTACAGCTTGTGCATTTGTCTCTTGGTAGGCACGAGTAGCATTTTTTAGAGCTTCACTTTTTGAGGTATAAGAGCCAAAAGGCATATCTAAAACAATAAGAGGCAAAGATGCCCCGTTGCATACAGCTTGGGTATGGTAAATCATCTGGTCCATAGTAGCTGAGAGGGTATCATCTTTCCCTAAGAAGCTCATATTTAGACTATCTCCAACCAATATCATATCAACATGCCCATCAAAAAGCTTAGCAAATAGGGCATCGTAGGCTGTCACCATAGTAATAGGCTCAACCCCTTTCATCTTTGCAATGGTTCTTAAAGTTACTTTTTTTGCAACTTTTTTGGTATGAATACTCATTATTTGTACCTTGTTAATATAGTTGAAGTGATTTTATCTAAAAAATGTATAATACCAATAATATTTTAAAAAAAGAGTCCCAATTGAAAAAATTAGTTGCATACATTACTACAGGTTACCCCTCTTTAGATTTTACAGTAGATATGGCATTAGCACTAGCAGATGCAGGTGTAGATACTTTAGAGCTTGGTATGCCATTTTCTGACCCTGTTGCCGATGGTCCAATTATAGAAAAAGCAAACCTCAAAGCTCTACAAGGTGGATTTAGGCTAGAACATCTCTTTGAGGCTTCAAAAGAGATTGCTCCTAAAATAGATACACTATGGATGGGTTACTTTAACCCTTTTTATCACAAAGGTATAGAGTTTTTTATAGACCAATCAAAGTTAAGTGGAGTAAATGGGTTTATTATTCCAGATTTACCATTTGAAGAGGCACAGCCCTATCAGACTATTGTGAGAGAGGCCGGTTTAACTCTTATAGACTTTATTGCTCCAACCGATTCAAAAGAGAGAATTCAACAGATTGTAA
>JALWNF010000132.1 GCA_026995985.1 Campylobacteraceae bacterium | reverse complement strand
AATCTTATCTACTGACATTTTAATATAGTCATAGTCATCATAATAAGGCTCTACAACTCTAATTTTAGGCTCATAGCCCAAAGCTTTACATCTATCTTCTATATCTTCAACAGAAGAGAGTGTTGTAGTGGTTGAGTATTGAGGATACATAGGAAAGAGTATCAACTCCTCTACCACCTCCTTTTGAAACTGCTCTAGTGCCTCAGTAGCAAAAGGTGGAACATAACGCATAGCAGGGGCAATAGGCATATCTAGTCTACCTCTAAGCTTCTCTATAAGGCTATTTGTAATCTCTGGCAGAGGCGACTTCCCTCCTAAATATTTAACAAAGTTCTCTTTTACCTCATCTAGCCGTTTAGCAACAATAATCTCTCTTACCAGTGCTCTAATGTATCGGTTCATAGTCAAAATGTTCTTGTCCGAAAACATATTTCGCAAAAATATCTCAACCTCATCAACACTATTAGCCCCACCCATATTGAGCAGAAGTAGTCCCCTCTTCATTAAAGCACCTATGAGAACATCATATTATATGGTCGCGAGAGTTGCTCTTGAAGCTTGTGCATACTTACAGTTCGTCCCTCTCTTATAAACTCACGCCCATCTAAAAAGACTAAAATAGTAGGCAAAGAGAGGACTTGATATTGAGCCGAAATTTCTGGATTTTCATGTGCATCTAAAAATATCTGCTTCACTTTAGGAAACTCTTTGTCAAAAAGCTCTCTAAACTTAGGTCGCAGGGCATGACAAACGTTGCAGTGCTCTCCTGAAAAATAGACCAACACAGCCAATTCTGATTTAATAGTATTTTGTAACTCTTCTAGTGTCATTTTTTTTCTTTAAATTTTTGGTTTGGATTATATCATATTTAATGTTATTTGACTAAATATTGACTCTTTAATAAACCCTGCTATCCCTATTGTAAAAAATTTAAAAAAGACAATTTATATTTTTCACACTATTTAGAGATGAGGATAAAGATTAAGCTTTATTTGTGCGATAATAATCGCACCTTTTTACTTAACAGCCTTACCTAAATCCCACATAGGCATAAAGATTCCAAGTGCCATTAAAAGAACTAACCCTGCAATAAAGAACATCATAATAGGCTCAATATAAGTAGCTAAGTTATCAATAAGGTCTTGGAAACGTGCATCGTAATACTCAGTTACTTTGTCTAACATGGCATCTAGTTGTCCCCCTTGCTCTCCTGCTCGTATCATCTGTAGAAGCATATTTTCAAATAGCTCTGTCTGCTCAAATGCATCAGAGAGCGAGATACCTCTTGCAATATTGGCATTGACTGTTAAGAGTTTATCTTTAATATATGAGTTATCTACCATTCCAACTGCTGTATCTAGGGCTTCAGAGACAGGAATACCAGATTTTACTAGTTCTGAAAAGACTAAAGTATATTTATGCATAGTTGCGAAAAAGATAACTTTATGAATCAAGTAAAATTTAGGGTGAACTAGAAGTTTGTCTATTTTATATTTAAACTTTTCATCACTTTTATAAAAATACAATAACCCATAAATAATAACTGCTAAACCTCCAAGGACATAGAGCCCATAGTTATTAAATAGATTTTCTAAAAATAGAAGTATCTGAGTTGGAACAGGCAAAGCGTGGTCAAACTTTTCAAAAATCTCTTTAAATTTTGGAACAACTATCATAATCATAATAGTAAAGGCAACAGCCATCGCTCCAAGGGTAATAAGTGGTGTACGAATTGCCTTTTTAAACTTTTTAATATTGTCTCTAATATCTTCTAAGATATTAGCTAGTTTTGAATATGCTCCAGATATATTACCTGTCTGCTCACCAAGCTTTGTCATAGCAATGGTAACATGACCAAACTCCTCTGTATATGGTTCTATGGAGTCTGCTATAGATTTACCTGCGTTAATATCATTTCCAATCTTTAGATAAATCTCTTTTAACTTAGGGTTTTCCATATTGTTCCCTACTTCAGTAATAGCATCATGAATCGAAATCCCTGCATCAGTCATAACGGCAATTTGACGTATGGAGGAGATTTTAGAGTTTAGGTCAATCTTCTTCTCAAAACCTTTTTTAATACCACTTAACATATCTTCAATTTGAGCTCCCATTGGAGCAGGTATCTCAACTGCCTTTTGAACCATCTGCCCAGGATTAGCTTTTTTGACCATCTTAATGGCTGCCATCTTATGCTCTGCTTTAACCACCTCTATACGTTTTTTTCCTTTTGAGAGTACTGTTACATTAAAATACTTCATTATGAACGTGCCACCCTTATAATCTCTTTTACTGTTGTTTTACCCTCTAAAGCCTTTTTTATTCCATCTTGAAACATAGAGACAAACCCCTCTTTAATTGCCTGTTTAGTTAACTCATCTTTTGAAGCACCTGATGCAATCATGCTCGATAGTGTCTCAGACACAGGTAAAACCTCTGAAATCATCTCCCGTCCTACATAACCAGAACCATTACAAACAGGACACCCTTTTCCCTCATAGAAGACAGCATTTGGTGAGACATACTTAGCAATATCCTCTTTTAACTTTGGCTCTAGAGTTGTTACCTCTTTACATGACTGACAAATCTTACGTACCAATCGTTGAGCCTGAATAGCAATTAATGCACCAGAGATAAGGTACTCCTCAATCCCCATATCTAAAATACGCCCAACAGCAGCAATGGAGGAGTTGGTATGCAAAGTAGAGAGTACTAAGTGACCTGTAAGTGCAGCTTGAATTGCAATACGCAGGGTCTCTTGGTCTCGAATCTCCCCAATCATAATCTTGTCGGGATCTTGTCGCAAAATAGAACGTAGAGCAGCAGGAAAGGTTAATCCTGCTTGTTCATTTATCTGTACCTGCTGAATTGAATCCATCTGATACTCTACTGGGTCCTCCACAGTAATAATCTTATCTTTAGAATCAATAATCTCATTTAGTGCTCCATAGAGTGTTGTGGTTTTTCCTGAACCAGTAGGACCTGTAACAAGCACAATCCCATAAGGGGCATGAATAGCCTCAATAAATTTTGTATATGAAGTTGAACTCATTCCTGCATTCTCTAGCTGTACCATCGCTTTAGTTTTATCTAAAATACGAAGAACAATCGACTCTCCAAACATAGTAGGTAAAGTAGAGACCCTAAAGTCAAAAACACGCCCTTTTACAATCTGAGTAAAACGCCCATCTTGTGGTTTCCTTTTTTCTGCAATATCTAAATTTGAAAGGAGTTTCATACGAGAAGCCAAAGGAGAGAAGATAGACTTCTCCATTCTAAAGTTCTCTTGCAATATACCATCTATACGATAACGAACTACACAATTATGCTCTGTTGCCTCAATATGAATATCACTTGTTCCTTTTTCTATAGCTGTTGCCAAGATAAGCTCAATAAGTTTTAAAACAGCAGGAGACTCATCAGTTTTTGCCTCTGCTCCACCCTTCTCTAAATCCTCCTTAATATCAGCAGAGTACTCTTCAACCTTTTCAGTTCTATCTAAATGAGATAAAACCTGCTCTATAATCTCTTTTCTAGCTAGAGCAACAATCATAATCTTTCCACGAAAAAAACGCTCTATGGCTCCCTTCGCTTCAAAATCATTAGGATTTTCAAATGCAACAGTTACCTTCTCATCTTCTACAAAAAGAGGTAATGCTTTATATTTTATTAACTGCTTAAGAGGTAGACGCTTTATTAACTTATAATCAATCTCTATACTAGGAATATCTATATACTCAACTCCTAAAGCCTCTGCTTGTTTTTTAAGAAGTTCAGTCGTATTGATTCCCTGCAATCCCTCTAAATCTTCAATATCAATACTCTGCATTCTTAATGCTTTTAAAAGAACTTTATCCATACTATCTTGTTGAAGGATTCTAACTTTTAAAAGATTAGCTATGCTCAATTTGCTCTCACCATACTTCTCTATAAATAGCTTTAACTTTGCTTCATCTAAAACATTTTCTCGGATTAATAAATCTATAATTTTCTGCATTCTTTTATCCTACCTATAGTTATAACGTTTAGTAAATTTATCATTTTGATAAACATCTATAATCATACTCACTCTATTTTTTTTATCTCTTTTTATATAGAGTTGATATCTCAAATCCTCTTTTTCTTCATCTTGAAATCTATATATCTCATTTTTAAGAGTATATTTTTTTTTCATAAATAGATAAAATATCTTTGAAAGTACAAAGTTAGTCTTTGGAAGATGTAGGTCATATATCTCTTTTTTATCAACTAAAGCTTGAAGAAGCAACTCTTTTTGAAGTAAAATTGTTCCAAAATAACTAGCATTTGCTCTTGCCTCTTTTGTCGATTTTAGATGTATCATTGGCAATGAGATACGGTCAATATTATCTGTCTCAACACAAGAGAGCCCATATAGAGTCAAATACTTTTCATTGTCTATATTTCTATTTTTAAAGATATATTTTCGCCCATAATCACAAGCCTTATTGTACTCTTGATTTATATAAAGCTTATATATAGTTGAGAGATTTGATGCAAATAACCAATATGTTGTCACTAGAAAAATAGATATTAGTTTCATTATATTTTCCCTCTTCTAATCTCTTCTATAGTATCCTTAGCTTTTAACGACCTACTCTTAGCATAGTACTTTGCTAAAATATTAATTGCCTCTTGCTTTTTACCCATCTTCGCTTTTGATTTAGCAAATATAAGCCAACTATCTTCGAGTTTAGAGTTAATCTTATTTGCCTTTAATGCCCACTCCTCTGCCTCTTTATAAGATGCTTTTTTATAAAATGCCTTAGCTAACAAAAGTGCATCTCGAAAGCTATGAGAGTGTGCAAACTTCTCTTTCATTGTCTCTATATAGTTATTAGATGTTGATTGGAGTTTTATCCTCTTCATTACATGAGGTTTAGAAGAGGTTGCACTCTCTACCCTACTCATTGAAGCTAACTCTCTTGCTGTTAAGTAGTCATTTCGTTTTGCCTTAACCAAATGTTTATAGAACTCTTTTCTCTTAGAAGAGACTCTTCTTGGATAGCGAATAGCCTCTTCCTTCTCTAGGTCAATAACAGGAATAATAGGTTCTAGTAAAATATCATTACTCTTTTTTTTAATCTTTTTAGGTTCTATTTTAGCTACTTTTATAGACTCTTTTTTAGCATCTTCTTTAAACTCTTTTGTCGCTGAAAGTACAGCTGTTTTAGGTATATTATGAATATAGTGTCTATCATAAAGATAGTATCCACCAGAGCCAATAAAAGCTGTAACAATACTACTACCTAACGGAATCATTAACATTTTTAACTTATAACGATACCATCTCTTTTCTAACTCTTCTATCTTTCTATGCATTAATATATCCTAACTCTATAGCTGCCATCTCAAGAATCTTTTTTGAGAGTTTTTTTGTCGAAATCTTCTTTGGATTATTTTTTTCATAATACTCATAAATACCAAATATAGTATAAAGATATTTATTTGTCTCTCTAAAGTTACCATTTGTCATATAGTGAATATATCTAATATCTTTTTTTCGTATCATATTTGAGATTTCAAGAAAACCTTTTTTAATAAGCTTCTTTTGAAGATATAAATGTAAATCATCTTCAGTTACATTTTTCATAACAATTACTTCCCAAATACGAGTCTTAAAGTGCTCTTTAGCTACAATATCTTCATCTTCTGTCTTATGAAGTGTAATAACAAACTTAACTACACGAGTATCTGATAGAAGACGAATCTTCTCCATAAGTGCTTCACTATATAGTTGACACTCATCTAGTAAAAAAACTACCTCTCTTTTACCTCTTAAACTCTGAGCATATTTTAAAAGCCCATCAAAGTTAACACGCATATTTTCAGGTACACTCTTTCCTGACATACTCTCATAAATCTCTTTTAAAAAAGCCTTTTCACTTAAAATCGGAGCCTCAAAGTAGTGAATCTCACGATGCTCTTTTAAATTATGGTAGAGTTTATTTAGCAACATACTCTTACCTGTTCCTGGTCTACCATAAAGAAGTATCATCTTTAGTGGCTTCAATAAAGAGGTCTCTAAGAGATTATAGTTGTAAGTTGCTGAGTCTAACTCAACATAGTTATCTTTATTGATACTATCAATAAAGATTTTTTTAACCTCTTCAAACTTACTTCTCATTATTTAGCTTTCTATACCCCAAATCTTCCAAAGAGAGGTCATCATCTGTCTTAATAATATGTGGAGTAATAATTAAAACTAACTCATCAACTTTATTTACACGCTTTTCACGCTTAAAGAGGTACTCAAATAGAGGCAAATCACCAAGAAGTGGTACTTTAGAGACCTGTGTACCTGTTTTTGAGGAAATTAAACCTCCTAAAATAGCATGTTCACCATCGTTTAGTGTTACTACTGAAGATATCTGCTTTCTTGACAAATCAGGTGGGATATTTCTTGTTCCTGTAGTAGTAGTTGAGACAGTATCAATAGTATCTGAAATAGATGGATTTATCTTAAGTGTAATTTTTCCATCTTCTGAAATTTCTGGAGTAATATCTAATAAAATCCCTGCAAATACAGAATCTATAGTTTCACCTGATTGTTGTGTTCCTGCTCCTGTAGCACTCTGCATAGTAGAGGTTGAGGTGATTTTATAAAAGAGTTCATTTCCTACAGAGATAAGTGCTGGTTGATTGTTAAGCGTTAAAATCTTAGGATTTGATATAGACTTTACATCACCTTGCGTCTTTAAAAATTTTACGACATCTGTAATCTGTGTAGAACCTCTTGTAATAATTGCTCCTGAACTTTTTGGTTTTGTATTTGGTTCAGAGGTAATATCTCCAATAGATAGAGAAGAGCCATCAGTATTTGAAGCTAAAGATGCAACATTATTTTGTAGTGTACTCGCTGTTGCAATTGCCATATTTTGAAAACTATATAGCTGACTCCAATCAACACCAGTGGTGTAAGAGTCATCAAATGTTACTGATAAAATTTGAACATCTATTAGCACCTGCTTTTTTAGTTGATTTTTTAAATTATCTATGTAGGCAGCAACTCTATCTAACTGTTTTGCTGTACCTGTAACAGTTATCATTCCTGATTCAGCATTAACAATAGGAGGAGGAGCCTTATAGGAGTCCTCTGGTCTATTAAGTAGACTCTCTACCTCTTTTTCTATCTTTGTCCAGAACTTAAACTCATCTATACTCTCTATAGAGACACCTGTTTTTGAATCATTTTTACTACCTCCAGATGAACCTCCTTTTGAAGAGCCTCCAGCACTTCCAGAGTTTGCAATAGTTACATGAGCACTACTAGTTCCCTTTCTATCTCCTGCAATATAATGAAATTTAAATGTCTTAGTTGTCAAGTAGGAGATCTCTAACTTATTATCATCTAATCTATAAGAGATATCATTCTCTCTTAATATAGTATCTAAAAACTCTGTTAAAGAGGCATTATTCATCTTAACAAAATATAGTTTTTCTGCTAACTTCTTCTTAGCCTCCTTATCTTTTACAATAAGACTCAAAGAACACTCATCTGCTAAATTCTCTACAACATCACCAATAGTCAATGCACTATTTAATGTTGCACTAAAGAGTTGAGTATCACATCGATTTGCATAAGTTGGTGTTACAATATTTAAAAATAGAGATATAACTATAAACTTTATTAAACTATTTTTCATTATCTATATCCTTTATTTAACTTAATAAATTTTCTCTTTCTTTTTTCTAATCTTAAAACTCTATTTCCACTCTTACCCTCTAATCTTACAGAGTATTTTGAGATATATCCTACCTTATAGTTATCAATAGTATCGCCTGTTCTATACCACTTTTTATTTATAAATGCGGCATGATTTAAAATAGCATCAAGCTTATAGACTATCTCTACAGGTGTATAAACAGTAATATTTTCATCTTTTTTCTCCTCTGTCCTCTTTTTCTTTTTAAGAATAAAAGGGTTAGCAGTTCCCTCTAATTTAACCAAAGAGATACCATCTCTCTCCTCTTTAATTTTAGAGACCATATTAATAATCTCATTAGAGCTTAAACTACCTGCAAACAAAAGTGTAAAACTTAATATTATAAATATAAATATCTTTTTCATTAGTGGTTAATCCCCCATACTGAGATATTAATATCAGCTGAGACAATAGTATCTTCTTTATCTAAATAGAAGTGTGTACCATAGATGTCTGTAACTAAAACTGAACGCTCTAATAGATTGATAAATTTAGTGATATTTTTATAGCTTCCTGAGCAACCCACTCCAATTTGCAATACATGTCCAAAACTACCATTATTATCTACATACTTATTATCTATATAGTTAAGTATAACACTCTGTTTTTTTGCATCTTTTGTAATAGAATTTAGAAACTTTGACCAACTCTCTTTATTAAAAAGTAGAGGAGATAGGTCATCTAAATTGACAGAGATAAAACTAATCTCATCATTGGTCTTCTCTATCTTTTTGTCTAACTCTTTAATCTCATTTTCATACTTATTTACTAAATAGTTCTTATCTCCATTTTGACTAATACTCTGAAGATACTGTCTGTTTGAGGCAATACTCTTTTTTAGACTCTTATTTCTACTGTTAGCTCTATTATATTTATCTTGGGCAAAAGGGTAAAAAAAACTATATGAGATATATCCTATAACTACTGTTATCATAACTATCATCATCCACTTTTCATTCTCTGATTTATTCTCAAAAAAACTATCTAGTCTATTTAAAAAGTTAACCAATACTTTCATCTATACACCACCTTTAAAACTCCTCTATAGAAACCATCTTTCTCACTAAAATCAATACGTTTAATATCAATAGAGGCTATCTCATCAAAATATCTTTTTGAGACATCTTTAATATATCTTGTTATATTTTTCTCATCTTTACTCAAAAGATGCAAAGTAAAACTATCCTCTTCTGAGAATATCTCTTCTACATGAAGGTGATGTTTCTCTAAATCTTTAGAGAAGATATAAAAATAGTTGGATTTAAAGTTATAATCTACTTTTTTATTATAAATTGATGTTAATGTTTTAGCCTTACTCTCAAATATATTCTCTAACTTTTTTAAAGTTTTCTTCTTCTCTTTTATCTTTGATTGCTTTTGAGATAAAATATTTTTATATTTAGTAACCTCATCTGTAAGGAGTTTATTATCATTCTCTAACTTTAAGTTATACCCCTCTAAAGTGTAGGCAGGAACTAGATAAAAAAGAGGTAAACCTAAAGCCAAAACAGTTGCACCTAAAACTGAAAGTATAAACTGACCACTTGCTCGTTTTACAAATATTGGAGCTCTTGGATACTCACTAAGATTAACTACCTTATTGGGTGCCTCAATATAGTCTAAACCTGTCTTTAGCATTAAATATTGAAGCTGGTCAACATACCACTCACCATTTTTAATATCAAAATTAAAGTCTAAATTAAAAGTAGGTATGCCTAAGTAGTTATAGCCATAGTCACTTAAACCAATAATTGGACTATTAACTGAACCAACAAAAAGCTTTTGCATATGGTCAATATTGTAGGCACGTTTAGCATATATAACAATATCATTAATCTGCAAAAATATCTCGCTAAAAATTCTCATAAGATTCTGCTGATACTCTAAATTTGTGGTCTTTAACCCTTCAGAATCCAAAATCTCAAAGAACTCTTTTTTATCAACCTTTTCTCCAATTAATGCACAATATTTGTCATAAATCTGCTCTAGTGAATACTCAAGAGATTTAGAGTATACAAAATCTCCATCTTTATAGATAGAGACAAAAGCATCTTTCATTGTAAAGTAGACATAACAGTGAGCACCTTTATTTTCCAAAACACCATTTTTATATAGTGTTTTAAAAAGTAGTGGAGCAGGAACCAACAAATCAATATATTTTATCTCAGATACTACATCTGCAAACTTGCTGTCAATGACCTCTGCTTCTGTTATAAATACATTATAGACAAATGAGTCCTCATCACTATCTTTCTTCTCATAGTTAAGACGATACTCCTTCTCTTCATCAAGTCCTAACTCCTCATATGCTTTCATATATAAAAAATCATACAACTCATCATCATCTAAAAGATACTCTGTATCTAAAGAAGCTATAATCATATCCTTATTTGTAACATAAGAGATTGTATAATTTTTATCGTTATAACTTAACTTATCTAATCTTTTAAACTCTTGGTCTTTAAACTCATAGAAACTATTTATATAAGGATTTATGGTAATAATATTTTTATATTTTTTAATTCTATTATCAAAATTGTTGTTTGACATAATTTTATAATCTACCATTCTTTCTTAAGATATATATAAGTATATAGCTATGCTTGTTAAGTAGACCTTATTAGAATATAGTTATGATATTAATTGTTTAAATATATATTGTAAAAAAACAATTTATATTATTATTGATATTTTATAAATTATTTAATTTTTTTATATTGTTTTTTATTATCTATTTAACTCTGGTGACTTTCGACACCACTTTAAAAATAACCTATCTGGATTAACACGAGAGTCAATCAGCTTTGCATCTACAATATTTTCAGCTAATATCTTACCCATTAGGGGAGCAAATACAAAACCTCTACCACCCAAACCATTAATAACATAAAGATTTTTAATCTTCTTAGGTTCCTCTTTTGGTCTCTCTCCTTTAACCAACTTTGGATACTCTCTTAACATCATAGAGACATCTATAACTGAGCCTACTAAAGGAAAATAGTCTTTTGAACCAGACCTCATACCACAAAATATCTCTTTTGGTTTAAAATCAGAGGTATCTACCATTTTAGAAGCCTTTACAAATAACTCCTTTAGAGGGTCAGTTCCACAGTTAAGACAAGCGTGAGCCTCTTTTGTATGTGTAGCCCCCACCTTTACTATGCCATCTATATTAGCTGATATAGAGATACTTTTATGCATTGAGACTTCCAAATTTAACTTTGTCTCATAATCACCACGACTACCCCAAGTTCCTTTTACACCCATATATCGCATATCAAAAAATCTATTCTCATACCCTGTAGCTAAAATTAGATTTTTAGCTCTATATCTACCTATATACCACATCTTATTTTTATAATTTAGACTCTTTACATTGTATTGAGTATACTCAATCCCATCTAAGATAGCTCTACATATATTTGGAGCATCACAAACACCTGCCTCTTCAAACAAAAAACTATCTTTTGAGTCTTTTATACCTATCTCTTTTAACCTCTTACTATCTATCCATCTAAAAGAAGAGCTATTATACTTCTCATACTCAAAAAACTTTTTAGCATCATCTTCATCTTTAGGAATACGTACCACCCCTGTCTGCCTAAAATATTCAGAGAAATTCTCTTTATAGAAATCTTTTGCAAACTCAAAAGCCTCATTTGTAAGTTTTTGAAGAGAAGAACCCTTTCCAATTTTAGGAGAGACAAAAGCACCAGCTGCAGCTGAACCACCTGCTACAGCAACTCCTGCACGGTCTACTACTAATACTTTTAACCCCTTCTCTTTTAAAAAGTAGGCTACAGAACACCCTGCAATTCCAGCTCCAACTACTATAGCATCATAATGTTCCACTCTTTAATCCTCAAAATTATATTATTGGACTAATTCTATCAGAGTTCTCTCTATTTTTATATGATATAGGTTAAAATCTTTTATGAAAAATCTAAAAAATCTCTCCCTACTTGATATTAATAGTTGGTTAGAAGATAGACTAAAAATAGATGATACTATTAGTTTTATTGCCTTAAATCCAGATCATAATAAAGATGCTTTGGGTTTTAAAGCATGGGTAAATCTTGCTGAACTACACTACTGCAAACTACTAATTCCAAAAAAAATCTCTAATAGTGAAATAATATTGACATTTAAAAAATTAAACCAAAATAACTCTTTTCATACAGAAGTTATTCAGCAAAAAGAGGAGAAGTATGGAGTAGAGTCTAAATTTTTTACTATTAACAAAAACCAAGAGCCAACATTTTTACTAGCTTATAAAAAGGCTTTAGAGTCAGTAAAGATAGAAGAGAAAAAAGAGGTCTTAAACTTAGGTGTCAATAAAGCAGATGAGTTTGAGCTTATTAGAGAGCTTATTGGGAAAGAGAGTTTTAACAAAATAAACTTTAAAGGCATTGACCACTCTAAAACAGCTTTAGAGTATGCAAAAAGACGTTTTCCCAATAAAAATGTCAAATTTTACGAGCATGACATCAATACTATATCCCAACTCAACCTACCAAAAGCTGACCTTATTATTAGTATTGGAACTTTGCAGAGTCCAGATATTAACTATAAACCCTTTCTTATGTCATTAGTTCAAAAACATCTTACTAAAAATGGGGCTTTAATTTTAGGATTTCCTAACTCAAGATGGATAGATAGAGAGCTTATATATGGAGCAAAAGCTCCAAACTACAACTACTCTGAAATGTCTCTACTATTTAACGATGTTATTTTTGCAAAGAAGTATCTTCAACAAAAGAGATTTAGAGTTACCATTACAGGAAGAGAGTATATATTTGTCACAGCAACAAAAATAAATAATTAACTAAATTTTATATTATTTTTATTATAATAGGAGTCAATTCTTTAAAAAGGTTGCCTGATGAAAAAAACTCTTCTAACACTATCGCTACTACTATTTTTTACAGCTTGTAATTCAAATAAACCAAAAATCAGCAATGATGCTACTCAACAAGTCAATAATTTTCCCCAAGCTACAAGGAATCCAGATGAAGTTATCTGCATTAACTGTCGAGCAAAATTTAAAGTTTCTAAAGCGATGCATAAACTGAGTAATGGAGAAGTAGAGATTATCTGTCCTATTTGTCACCATGTATATTCAAAAAAGAGTCACTAATTCTCTTAGTGCGATAGCAACAATCGCACTCTACAATATCTCTTGCCCAAAAAACTCTTTAGTCACTTCTCTCATCTCTTTTGCATCATCTATTCTATTAACCAAATCTCTAAATTTAGAAGCACCCCTATAACCTGCTTTTGAGTAGGTATGTAGATGTTTACGAAAAACAATAGCCCCATGCTCACCATAGTGGTTAATCATCTGGTCAAAGTGCTCTAAGATTACCTCTTGTACTAACTCAGGAGTCAACTCTGCTGAACCTGTACCATAAATATAGTTTTTCATAAGCTTAAATATCCAAGGACGCCCCACTGCACCACGACCAACCATCACTCCTGATGCACCTGTATACTCAAGAACCCACTTGGCTTTTTCGGGGCTATCTATATCTCCATTGGCTATAACAGGTATGTTTACTGCTTCAACAACCTCTCTAATAGCATCGTAGTCAACTTCTGCTTTATATTTTCCTGCCCTTGTACGCCCATGCACAGCTATAAAATCTGCTCCATTATCTTCACACAATTTGGCTTGTTCTATATGGTTCTTCTCATTAAAACCTAAACGCATCTTTACAGAGGTATACTCTTTGTTTGAGTACTTTTTAATAGTTTGTATAGTTTCTGCCATTTTAGGTAAATCTGTCAAGAGTGAAGAGCCTTGAAGATTGTTGACTATCTTAGGAGCAGGACAGCCACAGTTTAAATCTATAATATCTATTCCATCTCTCTCGTTTAGTAGTTCAACAGCTTGACGAATAACCTCTTGGTCTGAACCTGCTATCTGAACACTATATGGAGTCTCAAGCTCACTCTTTTCTAACATCTTTAAAGTCTTTTTACTCTTAAAGGCTAAAGCGTTTGAGCTTATCATCTCTGAGACTGTTAAGTCAGCTCCAAATTTTTTAACAACACTACGAAAAGGAAGGTCGGTAAACCCAGCTAAAGGTGCAAGTACAAAGAGGGGTTTAGAGAAGTCTAGTATAGGCATATAGTACCTACTACTTAAGCATCACAGATATGACGAATGTCCATCAAATCTGTAATTTTATATTTTTTATGCTCTCTTTTCAAATCATATAAAGCTCTAAATCGTTTAAACTCATGCTCATCATGTTCATCTAAATACTCACCTGCTTTGTCTATCATCTCATACTCAAATAGTAAATATAGATAAGCTATCTCTGCTTTAGAGTATTTTTTCTCATACTCTCGCCACAATTTCAAGTTCTCATCAGGAGATAGATGTTTCATCATTAAAGTAGATATTTTTAAGTAATCGGCACACTCTAAAGTTGGTTCTAAATGGGTAATAAATTCATCAAGTACATCTTTTGAAAGCTCTAAGTTATTATCTTTTGTTACTCTTGTAAGTAGAGTAATAAGTGCCTCTTTATTAAAGGCATTAATATATTTTTTAGCTTTTGTAAAGTTGGCTTTTTGAGCAAATAGACTCAATGCCTTATCAAATACTCGCTTATTATAAGCATCTCTATTTTGAATAACCTCTTCAGCAAAATCTTCATCTTTTTTAAGACGGTTTAATAGATTTTTAACAACAATAGGGTTATCTGAAGAGAGCATATTTGCTAACTTTTTAGCTTTTAAGTCAACATACTCTCCTCTCTCAATCTCTGAAACTAATGTTAATGCACCTCTTAACTTATCTGAAATATCATCAACAGCTCCATCTACTTTTACTGAAGCTACAGAGAGCAAAGATGCTGTCTGTTTTAAAAGAGGTAAATTAAACTTATGTGGTTTAGGCTCATGTAAAAGTGACCAATATAGGGTATCTTCTAAACTTAATGTATCCTTTTCCCACTTTTTAAATTTAAAAAAGTTTTTTGTACTATAAAATATCATATGTACAATAGAAGCAAACATTAATAGAATCATTGGTACAACAACCCAAACTGCAACTGGAATTGTTACAGCAATTCCAAATTTTTCAATAGTATAGTTCCCTGGATTTATTGTATAGACAAAAATACCCACAATTGACATCAACACAATAGATGCTATAATATACAAGCCTAAACGCATAGAGACTCCTTTGGTTTTACTCTTTCTCAATAATCTCTCTACAGGCAATGCAATAACGTGCAAAGTTTTTTACTTTTAGACGCTCTATATTAATCTCATCTCCACACATTTCACATATTCCATAAAGATTGTTTTTAATTCTATCTAAAGCTTCTTCAATTTCTGCTAATTCGTGAGACTGTTGCTCTAAAATTGCATTCTCTACAGCTGTTTCTAATGAACTTGCTGCATGGTCACCCTCATCTTTTAACTCATTTCGCCTTGTTTGATTTATTGATAATGATGTACAATTTAAATTTTTTTCAATTCTTGCTTTACGCTCTATTAATGCATTTTTAAAAAATTCTAATTCTTTCTCAGTTAACATGTAATTATTCTCCTTAGTATTATTTATGATATGGATGATTATTTAGTATTGTTAAGCCCCTAAATATTTGTTCCAATAGTACTACTTTTGCCAACTTATGTGACATTGTAATTTTACCCAAAGATAGGCTGATATTACATTTAGCTAAAAAATCGCTCTCAAGCCCATAAGCTTTCCCA
>JALWNF010000131.1 GCA_026995985.1 Campylobacteraceae bacterium | reverse complement strand
AAAAAAATTAGGAGTAGTAATGCGTTTTATACTATTTTTTATGCTGTTTTTTTCACTCTATGCTCAGAGTGAAACTTTAAAAGTTGGGATTAAACCCTCTGAGCCATGGGTTATGTATGACAAAAATAGCTCTATTGAAAATCGTAAGCCAATAGGTTTTAGTATTGACCTTTGGAATAAGATTGCACAAGAGCTTCACCTTAAGACAGAGTGGGTCTATTATGATTCTACCTCTGAGTTAATTGAAGCTGCTAAAAATAGAGAAGTTAATGTCTCTATATCTGCTATTACTATTACATCTGCTCGTGAAAAAGAGATAGACTTTTCTACATCTATGTATGAGTTAGGGTTGCAAGTAATGGTAGATGCCTCTAAGTCTACAGCTTCTGTATTGGAGCTTATGGGTAAAGAGGTAAAAAAGATGATGAGTCTTAAAACTACTTTAATATTTTTACTTTTTCTTCTTGTTACCATTCATCTTCGTTGGTTTGTTGATAAAAGAGATAAAAACTCTACACTCTTTTCAAAAGAGTATCGCTTGGGTATTGTTGATGCTTTTTGGTGGGGGGTTACCATGCTTATTACATGGGAGACACCACCAAGTAAAGGGTTAGCTAGAGTTATTGATTTGATGTGGCATATTGTAGGGATTTTAGCTGTGAGTATCTTAACTGCTATTGTAACTTCTGCTTTGACTGCACAAGCTATTGGAGGTTCAATTCGTTCTGAAAAAGATTTGGCAGGTAAGTTTGTAGCAGCTGTAGCAACTGATGCACCAAGAAAGTATCTTGAGAAGATTGGAGCAAACGTGATTCCTGTTAAGAGTGTAGCAGAGGGGATAGATTTGGTACGTAAAGGAAAAGCAGAAGCATTGGTTCATGATGGTCCAAGACTTGTCTATCTTGCTAATAAAATTAATAAACAAGCTAATAAAAAAGTACTTCTTGTACTACCTTTTACCTTTAATCCTCAAAACTATGGAATAGTATTTCCAACAGGTAGCCCCTTAAAAGAGCAGGTAGATAGAGTCCTATTAAAGTTAAGAGAGTCAGATGGTTTAGAGAAGAGCTTTCATCAGAAGTTACAGGAGAAGTGGTTAAAGAAGCAGTAATTAAAATTTTAATAATCTAAATTCCACATTATATGTGGAATTAGATATTAGAGTAATAGCTAAAAGAATCTATAAGATAATTGGAAAGAGAGACTTGATTCTGAGTGCTCAACACTAGAGTCTCCTGTATATATATCTCCATTTTGAGGGTTTAGACCAACAATAGTCTTCATAGTAGTTGTTGTCTTAGGAGCATAAACATAAGCCATATCTACATAGAAGTTATCTGTAAACTCATAACCAGCACCTAAAGTATAGTGTTTTTCAGCAGTTGCAGGGAAACCTAAAAGGTTAAAAAGGTTAAGTGCATTTCCTCCTGCTTGTGCATAACTTCCAGCAGGAATTACAGCAGGTCCACTCTGTGCCTCTTTAATAGGATTTTTTGCATAGTTGTATCCTGCTCTAAATCTCCATTTAGCATCTTTGTACTGATAACCTACAGCATAAACATCTT
Organism: Campylobacteraceae bacterium; assembly: GCA_026995985.1. Lineage (GTDB taxonomy): Bacteria > Campylobacterota > Campylobacteria > Campylobacterales > Sulfurovaceae > UBA1140. The sequence goes on along the minus strand of JALWNF010000131.1, from coordinate 2,375 downwards.
GGTCGTCCCAACCAAACTCTTTGTAGCCTTTTGCATCTGACCATTTGATTTGCTTATAGTCAAAAGCAAAGGTATGCTTATCTATCTCATATCCAATACCAACACCAACTTGGGCAGGTTGCTCTAAGTGGTCGTTCATTGCGTTAGGGAATATACCAGCGTCTACAAATGGTTTAGTTGCACTTGAGAGTTGATTTTTATACTCCATATCAATTTTAGATTTATAGACTGCACCAAGTGTTACTCCATTTGTTAAGTCATAGTATGCACCTAGGTTTACACCGTAACCTAAATCTTGTGCTACACCATCACCAACATTTTTACCCTGAAAATCTTGATAGTTTATATCTAGTGCACCATACTGAACAACAGGTGTTACTGCTACTCCAAATGTGCCTGTACTATAGGCAAGAGATGGAGCAAACTGCATTAACTGTAAGTTACTTACCATGTGCATATTTCCTGAGTCTTGGTTAGGTACTTGTTTCGCATCACGATAATCTACACCCATTCCTGCTGTTCCCCACATACCAATACCTACATACCAATTTTCATTTAGTTTATGAGAGATAGCAACACCTGGTATAATACTCATGTCTGCATCACTATTATGAGAGTTGGCAGGTCCCATTTTAGCAGACATATCAGGCATAAATATTGTACCACCAAAAGAGATAGATGTTCCTCTTGTACACGTAATTAAGGCAGGGTTACTTAGGGTTGACTCTGCACAGTGACTTACAGCAATACCTGCTCCACCCATACCACGTGATTTTGTACCTACCCCAATTAGATTGTCACCATTTGTTGCATAGAGCATAGTAGATGTTAGAAGAGATAGTGTAACTCCACCTTTTAATATATTTGATTTTCCATTCATAAGAAAATACTCCTTTTCAATAAATAATTAAAATTAAGTATATCATATTTTATTTATTTTAACAAGCTTATAATAAAAAATTAATTTTTTCTATATATAATCTAATCTTAATTCTAATATTAAGACTTATTATGAAAATATTATCATTTAATATATATATATATTTCTTATAGAATACTCCATTGTAACCCATAGTTACAAACATTTTTTTATTCTTTAAACACTATTACTACACAACTTATTTCATCTATCTTTACGATAGTATAAACGTGATACTCTTCCATTTTTCTCTACTTTGTTGAAAAATGGTTACAGAGAATAACATCTTGTACAAAAAGGAGTTTTAATGACTCACGTGATGAATCATCACCCATATTTAGGTATCTTCTTCTTGTTTGTTGTGACAGTTGTAGCCTTTAATGCAACACTATTAGCTGCACGATTTGTAAGTAGAAGATTGGCAAAGCTCGATACAGAGAAGTTGAAGCTCACAATTTATGAGTGTGGACCAGAAGTTACTAAACAACCCAACACTATCTCAACACAATTCTATCTAATTGCTCTTCTATTCATCTTATTTGATGTAGAGATTATTTTTATGTTCCCTTGGGCAATTGACTTTAAACTACTTGGTTGGTTTGGGTTTGCAGAGATGGTACTCTTTATTGTACTTTTAACAATTGGATTTATTTACGCATGGAAGAAAGGAGCTCTTGAATGGCACAGCATAAAGTAAACTACGCCTCATCTGGAGGATTACCTGTAGCACTAACTACAGTAGACCACTTAATAAACTGGGGGCGAAGTAACTCACTTTGGCCTTTAACCTATGGATTAGCCTGTTGTGCAATTGAGATGATGGCATCTGGTGCATCTCGTTATGACTTTGATAGATTTGGAACAATCTTTAGAGCCTCTCCACGTCAGGCTGATGTTATGATACTTGCAGGAACACTATCTAAAAAACATGCAGAGTTTGCAAGAAGACTCTATGACCAGATGACAGAGCCTAAATGGGTAATATCAATGGGAAGTTGTGCTAATACAGGTGGAATGTTTAATACATATGCAACGGTACAAGGTGTTGATAGAATAGTCCCTGTAGATATCTATCTTCCAGGGTGTGCACCACGTCCCGAGACACTTCAGTATGCACTTATGATGCTTCAAAAGAAGATTAGACGTGAGTCAGCAAATATGAAAAATAATACAAAACAGAACTTAAGGTTAATATAATGAGAAAGTATGTACCAAAAGATAATGTTCAGAAAAAAGCTTACTATACCGATAGATTTCATGTTGTACCATCAACTCCAAGAGAAGATGTTAGCACAGATGAGATTTTTTCAAAACATTTAGAGATACTAAGTGCAAAGGTAGAGGTAAAGTCAGCACGTATTGAACTTGGCTCAATGGTAGTAGAGATTAACCATGAAGATAACTACAAAGCACTTGAAATTCTTAGAGATGAGTGCAGTTATGCAATGCTTACTGA
>JALWNF010000130.1 GCA_026995985.1 Campylobacteraceae bacterium | reverse complement strand
TTCTCTGTTCACTCAAGTAAAGAGTTCTCTAAACTTCTCGATAAAGAGTTTGACTATATGGTAACTCCTTTGGTTTATGATTTAGAGATGAAGTTAAATAACTCTATTTATACCATTGAAGCTGTTTATGGTTCTCCTGATGCAAAGATGGCAACAGGTGAGATTATGAGAGTAAATACACTCTTTCCATCATACAACAATGGAGAGGCAACTAAAGGTGGGGTGATTTTGGTTAAGCTTAAAAAAGATTCAAATGTTACAGATGATAAAAACATTACTTTAGATGTAAGCTACACAGATGTTAATGGAAAACACTACAGCAACTCTCAAAAGGTTAAGTTTAAAAATAGAGATGTCTACTATGACAACACAGGTATTAGAAAAGCCATTTTAATCTCTGACTATGTAACAGTTATGAAAAATTGGCTTATAGATGCTCGTGCAGAGTGTAACGATGTTGTACGTTGGGTAAACCAACAACCTATAGAGATTCAGAAGCGTTGTTTAATCTATCCACCTCTTCGTCCAGAGTATCCACATATATCTACTTGGGAGAGACGCTCTTGTAAGTTAAAAGTTAGTGCAGGATACAAAAAGTTTTTTTATCTATTTAAAAAGATTTATATGAAAGAGATGAATGCTTTAAATGATGAGAGTCTAAAAAAAGAGTTAAATGTAATAAATAAGCTTTTAAATCAGACTAGAGAAGCACCTAAATTAAAAGATCCAGTAGATGATTGGAGATATAGAAAATAATGAATGTAACACTTCTTTTAAGTATTGGTATTGGAGGCTTTATGGGGGCTATTACACGTTTTAGTCTTTCTGCTATGGTTAATAAGCTTAGTAACTCTCCCTTTCCTTGGGGGACACTTAGCGTTAATATTTTAGGAAGCTTTCTTATAGGTTTTCTATTCTTCTACTTTTCTCAGATTAACCTCTCAGCTAATCAAAAGGCGATGTTTATTACAGGGCTTTTAGGTGCATTGACTACCTTTTCTACTTTTTCTCTTGATACTATTTTGCTGATGCAACAAGAGCTTTATATTAAGGCTATCTCTAATATAGCTTTAAATGTTATGCTTTCTCTTGGGGCTACTATGTTAGGAATGTTTGTATTTAAACGGATTTATCTTTAGTTTGTAGTGGAGCGGGAAACGGGACTCGAACCCGCGACCCTCAGCTTGGAAGGCTGACGCTCTAGCCAACTGAGCTATTCCCGCAACAGTGGATGGGGTAGAGGGATTCGAACCCCCGAATGACTGGACCAAAACCAGTTGCCTTACCGCTTGGCGATACCCCAATAGTTATTATTTGAACAAGCTACCAATAAGATTGTGATTGGTTGCGGAAAGAGGATTTGAACCTCTGACCTTCGGGTTATGAGCCCGACGAGCTACCAGACTGCTCTATTCCGCGTTCGTTAATTATTGTTGGTTGCGGGAGAAGGATTTGAACCTCCGACCTTCGGGTTATGAGCCCGACGAGCTACCAAACTGCTCTATCCCGCGTTCTATAAAATGGATGGGGTAGAGGGATTCGAACCCCCGAATGACTGGACCAAAACCAGTTGCCTTACCGCTTGGCGATACCCCAATATATTATATGTTTATGTGGACGGCATTATAGAAAAAAAAAGTGCTAATGTCAAGGGTTTATATTAAAATAAGTGTATAATTCGCAAATATATGTAATTAAGGAATAAAAATAATGTCATCAGAAGCTTTAAAACGAGTTGAAGTCGCAATTAATGAGATAAAAAAAGGTCGCATGGTTATTATGATGGACGATGAAGATAGAGAGAACGAGGGAGATTTGGTCTATGCAGCAACGCACTCAACACCAGATAAGGTTAATTTTATGGCGAAAGAGGCAAGAGGACTTATCTGTACGCCTTTACCAAAAGAGTTAGCTGAAAAATTAGACTTAATGCCTATGGTTTCAAACAATGTATCAAACCATGAGACAGCTTTTACAGTCTCTATAGACTCTGCTACAGCTAACACAGGTATATCTGCTGTTGAGAGAGATGATTGTATCTCTAAGTTGGCAAATCCTCTAACTAAAGCAGATGATTTTGTTCGACCAGGCCATATCTTTCCTCTTATTGCTAAAAAGGGTGGTGTTTTGGTTCGCACAGGGCATACAGAGGGCTCTGTAGATTTATGTAGACTAGCTGGTCTTGCACCTGTAGGTGTAATTTGTGAGATTATTAAAGATGATGGAACAATGGCTCGTCATGATGATTTAGAGCTATTTTCTAAAAAACATGATATACCTATTGTGTACATTTCAGATTTAGTAGAGTATCGTTTAGCTAATGAGAAGTTAATAGAGCGTATTGATGAAGAGGAGATAGAGGTTTTGAACACAAAAGTAACACAAATCTCCTATAAAGACCATTTAGGGCGTATTCATAAAGTAATTGAGTTCTCTAAGCCAAATAAGACAGAGAATGTAAAGTTTCATAACATAGGTTTAGATGTTGATTTAATTCTTAATCAAAAGCGTTTTGACTCTTTAATCTCCTCTTTGGAGTACTTAAAGTTAAATGGAGGTGTGTGTATCTTTATGGATACGATGGTTATCTCTAAAGAACAGGCTAAAGAGTATGGTATAGGAGCTCAGATTTTAAAAGATTTGGGTATTGAAAATATTAAATTAATGACCACTAATGTTGAGACAGAGTTTGTAGGGCTTTCTGGTTTTGGTCTTAATGTTATAGATAAAATTGTAACAGCTTAGTTTCAAATAGGAGTAAATTACTCTTATTTGAAAAAAGTTGCATTTTCTATACTTTTTTAGTAATTTTTATGATAGACTTACTTGAATAAAATAGTAATAAATAAGGAAAAATTATGTTAGAAGAGATATATTACCCAAATCCAGAGTTTGCAAAAGATGCACGTATTTCTAGTATGGAAGCCTATTGGGAGCTTCAAAACAGAGCCATAGAGGACTATGAAGGATTTTGGAGAGATTTTGCCGATGAGAAGATAGATTGGTTAGAGCCTTACGATAAAGTATTAGATGAGTCAAATGCCCCTTTTTATAAATGGTTTACTAATGGTAAGCTTAATGTATCAAATCAATGTGTTGACCGTCATTTGGCTAACAGAGCAGACCAAAATGCAATTGTCTTTGAAGGTGACAGAGGCGATGTAGAGCATATTACTTATGCTCAACTCTCAGAGCGTGTTAATAAAATGGCAAATCTGCTTAAAAACAAGTTTGGAGTTAAAAAGGGTGACAGAGTTGTTCTCTATATGCCTATGATTCCAGAAGCTGCCTATGCTATGTTGGCTTGTGCTAGAATAGGTGCTATTCACTCTATTGTCTTTGGTGGGTTTAGTGCAGATGCCCTGCGTGATAGAATTGAAGATGCAGAGGCGAAGTTAGTCATTACTGCTGATGGAGCTTTTCGTAAAGGGAAGCCATATATGCTTAAAAATGTGGTAGATGATGCCCTAGAGAGTGGTGGAGAGTCTGTTGAAGCTGTTTTGGTTGTCAAGAGAAATAACGAAGAGATTAAATGGGTAGATGGTCGTGACTACTCTTATAATGAGTTGATAGATGCAGAGTCTAGTGAGTGTCCATTTGAGCCAATGGATAGCGAAGACCCTCTTTTCCTTCTCTATACAAGTGGTAGTACAGGTAAACCAAAAGGGGTACAGCACTCAACAGCAGGTTATATCCTTTGGGCTCAGATGACTATGGAGTGGGTGTTTGATTTAAGAGAGGGTGATGTCTATTGGTGTACGGCAGATATTGGTTGGATTACAGGTCACACCTACATAGTCTATGGACCTCTTGCAGCTGGTGGAACTACAGTTATGTTTGAGGGTGTTCCAACCTATCCAGATGCAGGACGAGCATGGAAGATGGTACAAGAGCATAAGATTACTCAGTTCTATACTGCACCAACAGCTATTAGACTTCTTA
>JALWNF010000129.1 GCA_026995985.1 Campylobacteraceae bacterium | reverse complement strand
AGCTATAAAGAGCTTGAAGAGTTGATTATTAAGTGGCTACCCTATGTTAAAGTTTTAGAGCCTTTAGAGTTAAATAAGATGGTTCGTAAAGTACTTTTAGAGAAGTTGGAGGGGACTAGCCTAGAGCCTCTATCTTAACCTTAACCTCTTGATAACAAGCCGAATCACCCTCATCGCTTACAATACTAGGTGTTAAAAAGTTCACTCCAATACTATTAGCAGTAATTACTACTGTATCTTCTCTTGTATCTTTGGAGTTTTTAACAACAAAGTTGTGTTCACCATATTTAGAAAATACACGTACCACTTGCCCATCTTCAAAGCCAAGTTTTGGGTGAAGCATAATCTTGTTGTCTCGTTTAAATTGAGTATTTAGAGCTTTGTTTGCTTTTGGAGTTAAGAGCCAATACTCTTCAATAACCTTCTCTTTTTTTGACCTCTTTCTAGCACGTGTAAACTCTTTAGTCTTAATAAAATCATCACTAAACTCATCAGGAAAGACAAACTCCTCATCTCCATCTTCTCCAAAACCGTTTTGGTAAGGAATCTCCTCATAAGCAGGGTGGAGGTAGTAGTCATCGTCTATTTTAGTACATTGGTCAAGCCAAAAGTTTAAGTAGTACTCCTCACTCTCTAGTGGCTCAAAGCCAAACTTTTTAAGTAGGGTATTGGTAAACTCATACTCACTTATGCCATAGTCGCACTCATGTACCTTTCTCATAGGGGTAACATATTGGTGTCCATAGCTTAGGCGTACATCATCTTTTTCAAAAAAGTTTTTAGCAGGAATAACAATGTCAGCCATAGCAGAGGTTTCATTCTCATAGAGTCCGTAGTAGATAATGGTTTTTGTCTTTTTAAGCTCTTTTATTACTCTGTTGCTATCAGGCATAGAGGCTACAGGGTTTCCCCCCTGAATAATAACTGTATCAAACTCTCCAAAAGGAGTGTTTACCTTTTGGACTCTTTTTGTCTTAACCTCAAATGGATTTTTAAAGTTTAGTTTTGAGTTACCCAAAAAGCCAACTCCGCATCCCTCTTTTCCTATCTTACCTAAGAGTACAGCCAAAGAGTCAATAGCATGAAGCGTTGCATGACCTGTAGAGTACTTTTGCACACCATTTCCTACTAAAAAGATAGTTCTTTTATCTTTTATAATCTCCAATACACTTCCCATCTCTTGTAGATGAGTACCAATATACTCCAAAATAGGACGTATTCTAAAGCCTTGTGTAAACTCATAATAATCCTCATGCTCCGATGCATACTCCTCTAAAAACTCCCTATCTTCAAAGTCGCCCATAAGTGCAAAACGTGCCAACATAACAGCCATAAAGAAGTCAGAGCGAGGAGCAATCTGTAGATGCAAATCAGCCTTTTTAGCAATAGGAGTCTTAACGGGGTCAATCACAATTATCTCTTTTCCCTCTAAGTATGGCATAAGATGTGAGGCTGTTACAGTGATGTTTTTCCCCCACACTATAACAACTTCGGCTTTAGCTATCTGCTCTGGTGGTAAGATTTTGTTAACCTCTCTTCCATTTAAGATTCCTGCATCGCCTGAGCCATCACAGAGTGTTCCTTTTGTGGTTGTTCCATCTATCTTCTCAAAGAGCAGGTTAGTAATCTCTTGCATCACTCCAAAGTTTCCTGAACCTCTCCAGAGCAATTTGGTGGGAGCTTCAAGTGCCTCTTTTGTTGCTTTTAATGCTTCATCTAAACTAACCTCTTTGTTATTAATACGAGCTTTTTTAATGCGTGGCTCTTCTAGCATATATTTATTTAGTAATGCACACAAAGCACCATTTGAAGTAGGGTGATTAACATCGGCCTCTATATGACCATCTTTTACCACAATACCACAAGCATCAGGGCAGTCTAGTCCACAGGTTGTTTTTATTTTGCTCATTTTAACTCCACCTTTAGTAGTTTAGAGAAACTCTCTTTTGGATTTCTAATAATAATCTCTGCACGATAAGATGAGATAAATTTCTTATCTGTTACTAACCAAATCTTAGAGACTTTATAGTTAGTTGCTTTGTCATCTATATAGATAATCTTCTTTTTTATATCTTTTAACTCATCTGCCTCTAAAAAGAGTACCAACTTAGCAGAGGTTAAATCTTTAATTTCAGCTAATGGTGTTCCCATATTAACAAAATCACCTTTATGAACAAGTAGTTTATCTAAAAATTTATTGTGAATTATAATTGTTTTTTTGCTAATGCTATCTTTAAGTCTAGCTATTTCAAACTGCAAGTCAAGTCTCTGTTTTTTGAGTGAGTCTATCTTCTCTTTAGTGCTAAAGTATTGAGTTTTGGCATTTGTAAAGGCATAAAAGGCGTTATCTTTTTGAGTCTTGGACGCAGAGGCTACATTTAAAATACGCAAGTAGTAGGCTTCTTGTCTAGCTAGTGACTCCTTTAGTGCCAATAAAATTTTACGATTGGTTGCTATCATACTCTCTATAAGTTTAAGAGAGGCTCTACTAGATGAGAGTTTAATTTTGTCTAGTTTGTCATCGAGTCTTATAATAGTATCTGCTTTAACTCTTCTTCCCTCTAAGGCTATCTTTGCCTCTAAAACCTGTGCTGAAACAGCCGATTTTAGGGTAATGCTCTCTAAAGGTTCCACCTTTGCATAGTGGACTTTAGAAAATAGTAGTAGAGGTGTTAAGAGCAATAGTATATATCTCATTTTAAATCTCTTTTTTGGTCGATTATAACGAGAATTTTTAAAAAGAGCAAAAAAAGGTTATACTTTAAAAAGATAAAATATAGGAGTGCGTTTTTGAGAGGCATAAAAAAGATTTTAAAAGGGTTGATATTTTTGATTTTGATTCCAATTTTGTATGGGTTAGTCTCTTATCTTTTTATGCTATTTCCTTCAAATGGCTCTACAATGGACAAGCCTAAACAGAAGATTTATATTATTTATGATTTAATACATACCGATATTGTTCTTAATCTTGAAACCTCTAAAGTAGATTGGAACAGGCTTTTGCCACAAGTTGTCAAAGGTCGAAAAAGAGGCTACTTAGCTTTTGGCTGGGGAGACAAAGAGACCTACTTAAATACACCTACTTGGGACGACCTAAAACTCACAACTGCACTAAAAGCACTCTTTTTAAATACACCATCGCTTCTTCATGTTGCATACTATAGAGATATTAGTTACTATCAAACAAAAGAGGTAGCTTTAACTCAAAAGCAGTTTGACTCTTTGGAGCAGATATTAAAAAGAGAGTTTTCTAAAGTGCCACACTATGAGGCTAAAGGGTTTGGTAGAGATGATGCCTTTTATAGTTCTAATCGAGTCTATAATGCTATAAAAACTTGTAACAGTTGGAGTGGTGACAGACTTCGTGAGGCAAATATTGGTATGAGTTATTGGACTCCTTTTAGTTTTAATGTTATTAGTTTTTTCCCTTAATATTTAAAATTTAGTAAACTCTACTCTTCCATTTTTAGCAACTCCAACCTCTCCTTGACAAGCCAAAGAGGGAAGAGAAATATAGTTTTTATATTGAATAGCTTGATGAAAATGACCCTCTACAATTAAACAATCTTTAGGATACTCCTCTATAATCCCATCAAATCTCTCCTTATACTCTTTAAACTCTCCACAAATTTTTTTTCTTTTTAGTTTACCTATTCTATGGTCAATAATCTTTTTCTCAAAAATTTTTAATAGAATAAGTGTTGTTTTTCTTCTAAGAATATTTGAGTAAAGGTTATATCCAAATTTTGTTTTGTGTTTATCTCCATGACTTAAGTAGACATCTTGGCTGTTTATTTGACAATGAAGTGGTTGCTTAGCTCGTGAATAGACTTGAATGTCAGGAAAGAGCTCGTTTAGACAAAAGTCGTGGTTTCCTTCTAGGTAGATAACCTCTAGCTCTTTAGAGATTTTTTGAAGTAGCTCTATAGCAGGTTTTGAGAAGGTTTGAATGTAGTCATTATATC
>JALWNF010000128.1:3460-3980 GCA_026995985.1 Campylobacteraceae bacterium | reverse complement strand
ATCTTATAGACTCACTTCATCGTGACCATGCGACTGACTATATTGTCTTTGCTTTAGACTCAAAAGGAGATACCTTTAGAAAAAAGATTTATCCTGAATATAAAGCAAATAGAGATGAAGCTCCTGAAGATTTAAAAAAACAGCTTCCTATTGCTATTGAGTGGATTCGTGAAATGGGTTTTGCACACCTTGCTAAAGAGGGGTATGAGGCTGATGACATCATCGCAACTATTGCTAAATATGGAAAAGAGCAAGGGTTAAAGGTCAAAATTATCTCTCATGACAAAGATTTGTATCAGATGATAGATGATAACAGAGTAGTTATGTATGACTCTATTAAGAGAAAAGAGATTAATGAAAAAGAGTGTTTTGAGAAGTTTGGAGTCTACCCTAAAGATTTTATTAACTTTCAAGCTATTTTGGGTGATAGTTCCGACAATGTTCCAGGGGTTAAAGGTATTGGGAAAGTTGGGGCTTCTAAACTTATTAACAAATACCACACTTTAGAGAATATCTATGC
>JALWNF010000128.1:0-3450 GCA_026995985.1 Campylobacteraceae bacterium | reverse complement strand
ATGCAGGAACTGCCAATATTCAGAAAAAACTCCTAGAGGGTAAAGAGAACGCCTTTCTCTCACGAGAGCTTGTGACTATGAGAACTGATGTCTTTAAAGATTTTGACCTAGAGAGTTTTAGATTTGAAGATAAAAACTACCTTACTTGCCTTATTGATGAGTTTGAACACTATGAGATGAAACGAGCAATAGAGAAAGCAAAAGTGGGTGTTGACCTCTCTGATTGTGATGAAGAGGATAAAATAGAGTTTGAAGCAATTTGTCTTGATAGCAAAGAGAAACTCTTTAAAGTTGTTGACAAGATAGATAAAAATACTCTTGTTGCTTTTGATACAGAGACTACAGGACTTGATACTAAAACCGATAAAATGGTTGGTTTCTCTTTTGCTACAGACAATGAGAAAGCCTACTATGTTCCTATTGCTCACAGCTACTTAGGTGTAACTGACCAAGTAGATATTGACGATGCAATAGAGGCTATAAAGGTTATCTTAAAAGCAAAAGTAGTTGGACAGAACCTAAAGTTTGACCTCTCTTTGCTCTATAATCAGTATGGAATTGAAGAGGTTGTACCTTTTGCTGACACTATGATAATGGCTTGGCTACTCAATGCAGGAAGCAAGGTTGGACTTGATGCTTTAGCAAAAAAGTTTTTTAACTATGAGATGAAGCCTTTTAAAGAGTTGGTTAAAAAGGGTGAGACATTTGCCAATGTAGACATTGAGTCTGCAACCTTCTATGCTAGTGAAGATGCATGGATGACTTTTATGCTCTATGGAGCGTTAGATAGAGCGATGAGTTTAGCGTCTATTGACCATCTTAAAGAGGAGGCTAAAAATGTTGAGTACCCATTTATAAATGTGCTTATTGCTATGGAGAGACGAGGGATTAAACTTGATATTGAAAAGTTAAAGTCTCTTCAAGATATGCTTAGCAAAAGAGTAGAAGAGTTAACTAAAGAGATTTATGAGCTTTGTGGCTCTGAGTTTAATATTAAGTCTACTCAACAGTTAGGAGTTGTTCTCTTTCAACACTTGGGGCTAAAAGGTGGCAAAAAGACTAAAACAGGCTATAGTACAAATGAAAAGGTCTTAAACTCACTAAAAAATGAACATGAGGTTATTCCAAAGATTTTAGAGTATCGTTCTACTCAAAAGCTTCTCTCTACTTACGCCCAACCTCTTTTAAAATTAGCCAAAAAAGATAAACAAAACCGAATCTACACCTCATTTCTACAGACAGGTACAGCTACAGGACGACTAAGCTCAAAAGACCCTAACCTACAAAATATTCCTGTACGTTCAGAGTTGGGTCGTAGTGTTCGTGAAGCATTTATAGCAAAAGAGGGTTATAAACTCTTAAGTATTGACTACTCACAGATTGAGCTTCGACTCTTGGCACACTTCTCTAAAGATAAAGCCCTTATGGAGTCATTTAAACAAGGGTTAGACATACACATGGCAACAGCTATTAAACTCTTTGGAGAGGAAGAGGCAGAGGCAAAAAGAAGCTATGCTAAGTCAGTTAACTTTGGAATCTTGTATGGGATGGGGGCTAAAAAGCTCTCTGATGAGTTAGGCATTACAAGCAAAGAGGCAAAAGAGATTATTAAAGCCTACTTTGAAGCCTTCCCTACTATAAAGTCATTTTTAGAGAAAATCCAAGAAGATGTTAAAAAGATTGGGTATGTAGAGACCATTTTAAAACGTCGTAGATTTTTTGATTATGAGAATGCTACAGGTATGCAAAAAGCCTCTTTTTTAAGAGAGTCAGTTAATACCGTCTTTCAAGGAAGTGCAGCAGACTTAATTAAACTCTCTATGCTAGAGGCCGAAAGCTACCTAAAAGAGGAGCAGATAGATGGAGCTATGCTTCTACAGATTCATGATGAGCTTATATTTGAAGTAAAAGAGGAGATTGTCCAAGAGGTTTCTTTAAAGCTTAAATATATTATGGAGAATATTATGGTCTTAGAGGTTCCTTTGGTCTGTTCTGTGAGTCTTGGGGACTCTTGGGGAGAGTTAAAGTAAAATTAATCTTTTGTTAATACTTTACTAATATTTAGCTAATATTTTTATTATATAATTACTACATAAAAAATATTTAAGGATGTAAAGATGAATAAATTTACAATAGGTTCAGTAGTAGTAGCAACTCTTCTTTTAGTAGGATGTGGAAGTAATGGAAGTAGTAGCAATACACAAGCTTCAGCTAACGGTGGAGTAGAGAGTGAAACTCCAACCATTGGAAAAGGATACTATGTTGACTCTGCTGTTGCAGGAGTAGATTATCAGTGTGGTAATGAGACGGGAACAACAGATGAGAATGGAACATTTACTTTTGAAAGTAATAGCAGTTGTAGCTTTACTCTAGGTGGAGTTCAATTAAGAGAGATAAATGCTTCTTCACTAGAAGATAATGTTACAGTATTAGAGACAAATGAAACAGTAGCTCAACTACTTCAAACACTAGATAGCGATGGAAATGCCTCTAATGGTATACAAATAGCTCAAGGTTCAGGTAAGGTTATCAAAGAGACACTACAATCTTTAGATGATTTAGACCAAGATATTTTAGAAGCAGTTCATGATAGATTAAAAGCTGAACACTCTAATGAATATAATGGTAGAGTTGTAGATAGAAATCAAACTATGGAACATTTAAATAGAACAAGAGCTGAACTAGAAGAGAGAGGTATTAAAACTGATTCGGATGTAGCAGAAGAGCATAGAAGAAATAGAGAGAATAGATATAGTCCAAGAGAAGATGAAAATAGAACTTCTCATAATGACTTTCCTATAAGTAGAGAAAATAATAATACTCTTGAAGATATGAGTGAACATAGAGAAAATAACAGTAATCAAGAGCAAGAATATAGAGGTAGAGAAGATAGCAATAGTACTATTGAAGGCTTAAGGGGAGATAGAAACTCTAATAATAGCCAAGAACACTCTGGTAGTACATCTACTCGAAGTGAAAATCGTCAAGGTAGAAACTAAATTTTTACTATCCATACTTTTTAAAAAGTATGGATAGAGACAAAAAAATATCACCAAATCAGATTTCTTCTGCTTGCACTCTCTTTGAGAAAGCTCTCCTACTATGCTAAATATATTGATGTTGATGATAAATGTACTATTCAATACAAACTAATTGAGTTTGTGTGTCTTAGTGAGAAAGTCAGGAGCTAAAAAGTAGCTCTAATAGATATCTAAAGACTTCATTGTCTCTATAGATATTTTATTTGTAACAGATAACCCTTTTGCTCTTTGGTATGCACGAACTGCCTTTTTAAGTTCAAAACTCATTTGACCATTAATAACACCATGATAAAAACCTTGAAATGCTAACGCTCTTTGGATTTTTCTAATCAATTTTGGAGTCATCATTGATTCACAAACCATTGGCATCCATTTAGCAAATCCTTTAGTTCGTTCTCTCTCTGTTTGT
>JALWNF010000127.1 GCA_026995985.1 Campylobacteraceae bacterium | reverse complement strand
TGACCTACTCGTATTTTGTTGTTGTGTCTGTAGGTGTTAAGAATTTTGATTTTGTCATGGTTAAAGGTTTTTAACTTCTCTTCATTATCTTTTGCAGGTAGAGAGATATACTGCATAGTCATTGCATTTTTATCTTTTAGACCTGCGTAGCCTATATCTCGCTCTTTTATCTTGCAGTACCTAGCTATTGCCTTTATCATCTCCCATGTGGTCATATCTTTTTTACGAATATGTAAAATGAGATGTTCACCAACTCCTGTAAACTCATAGAGGGGAATCTCATCAACAATAAAATCACGACTAGAAGGGTTAAATATAAAGCTATTTTTTACATTGAGAGGATATAGGAGTTTTTGCATTCTTTTTTACTTTAAATATTATTTTTTTTGAATTATACAAGAAGAGTATTAAAAATGATGATTTTCACACCTAAATAGTACCCCTTTATCTTTCACAACTTTTGCAAAAACAGTTAAAGGAACAGAGATTGCCTTAGCTATCTTTTTAACTCTATTAAAATTTTTTGAAGAAAAACTTATAAGTAACTCATACTCCTCTCCACTCTTGCCTACCTCATCGCTTATCTCTTCAAAGAGAGACATAGTAAAACCTTGGGTAGCTAAAAGTTTATTTGTATCGCAAAATAGACCATCTGAAATATCCATTCCAGAGTGCAAATACTCTCTAACCTGCGTCATAAACTCTCTACGTAACTTTGGCTCATAGAAACGTGATTTAGCAGAAATTGTCTCTCCTCTAAAGAGTGCCTCTAAGTCTCTTTTACTCTCACCTAAACTACCTGTGTAAGCCAACAAATCACCCTCTTTTACCCCAGAGCGTAAAAGTGGATTTTTGGATTCAGATATGATAGTTATGCTAATATGTAGCTTATCTCCTGCAATGGTATCTCCACCTATAATCTCACAATTAAACTCTTTTGCTGTATTTTCCAAAGAGGCTAAGAGCTCATCTATCTCTTCTGTACTAATATCTTTTGGTAGAGCAAGAGTCACTAAAGCATACTTTGGCTTAGCATTCATGGCAATAGCATCAGAGATATTAACCAACATCGCTTTACGACCTATCTGTCTCATACTCATCCACTCTCGTTTAAAGTGGATATCTTCAAAAAAAGCGTCCATACTATAGAGCTTATCATCAACTATAGCTGCATCATCTCCAATATATTTAGAGTTTAACTTGTTAATTAAGTAGGCTTCTTTGTCCACTACTTTAACTTCTTTCTTACATCGTATAGTTCCCAATAGATATCTATGGCCTCTTCTAACTCTTCATCTGTTAGTGCTGTTTTATTTTTAACTGAAAAGTTTTTAATAAATGTATTATTCATCAAAGAGTCTTTCTCTGTTGGATTTTTTAAAAAAGCTTTTATAGCACCTTTAACACTTAACTCACCACTATATGTCTTTAAATAGATCATAAATAGTTTATCTAAGGAGGCAGGTGTATAACGATGACAAGGAATACAATTTTTTTCATATATATTCTTGGGTTCATCTGCTCCTAAAACAATACTACAAACAACTCCTAATAATATAATTTTTTTAACCATCTAGTGTTCCTTTTGTAAAATCAATTCTTATAGTTGTTCCTACATCAACAACAGACTCTACACTAATCTGTAACTTATACTCATCTATAATGCTCTTGACAATATTAAGCCCAATTCCAAAACCACCTTCAGAGGTATTAAAACGAGTGTAACGCTCAAATATATCTTGTACCTTTTTCGATTTAATTCCAATTCCCGTATCTTTTATCTGTAGATAGTTTTTACGTAAAGTAATATATATCTTTCCATTTCGTTTATTATACTTAATAGCATTTGAGATTAAATTGTCTAAAACACGGGCAATTTTAACTCCATCTATAAATATAGCAGACTCTTTTAAGTCTAACTTAAAAGTAATCCTCTTAGCACTAGCTAAAATAGCAAAGTACTCTACCCTATCTTCAATAAGTTTTTTCATATCTATCCACTCATCTTTAGACTCTCTATTGTGCGACAAAGTCAAATAGGTTAAATCCTGATATAGATGAGAGACTGTCTTAGCTGCAATATTAATTCTACTCAACCTTTTTTTATTTTTCTCTGACATTGAAGATATATCCATCATCTCTACATTGGCTAAGATAGCTGAAATAGGAGTATTTAATTCATGTGTTGTATCTTTTATAAAATTATCTAAAAGCATAATTGAGTTTCTCATAGGACGCAAAAATATACTAACAAAAAATAGCCCAAAGATAATTAAAACAATTAAAGTCAATGTTCCAAATGCTAAAATACTAGACATAGTCTCTTTGTACCAAGTTTTATCTTCATCTACCTCTATAAAAAGATATTTTGTACCTAAATAGTAGTCATCAAGTGTCTTTAGAAAGTGTAGTGTATTGCCTACTCGATATATCTCTTTATCAAACCTAATATCTTCACTATCACCATATTTTAAAAGAGAAAAGATTTTTTTTGCCTCTATATCATAGATGGCTGAACGATACTTATCGCTTCTAGGGTATGTAGTAACATGATTAGGAAAGTTATTATGCAGATGCTTTAATGCTTGTACTTGCTGATTTGCATACTCAGATAGAATAACTCTCTGGTTAGAAAACATTAGCTTCTCTTGACTCTGATAGTAAAAGATTCCTAGTAACGATAAAATCATAGTTACTAAGATAAAATAGAGTGCTAAAAAGCGAAGAAGTGAACTCTTTTCACTACTTCGAAGTAAACTTGTACCCCTGTTTTTTGATACTAACAATTCTATCCTTACCAATAATTTTACGAATATTTTTAATATAGGTACGCAGAGCTGTATCGCTTGGGTCTTCGTCATAATCCCACAGCTCTTTGTAGATTCTATCATGAGAGAGTACCTCATTTGGATGTTGCATAAATAGCTTAAAGAGTAATGACTCCTTATTTCCTAAAGTCTCTGCAACTCCATTTACTATTAGCTCATTTGACTTAGTATTGTACTCAATCCCATCTCCAATTGAAATTAGTTCATTTACTTCATGAAAGAAACCTCTTCTTAGAA
The DNA here is from genome assembly GCA_026995985.1 of Campylobacteraceae bacterium. Taxonomy (GTDB): domain Bacteria; phylum Campylobacterota; class Campylobacteria; order Campylobacterales; family Sulfurovaceae; genus UBA1140. The sequence continues at coordinate 1,025 of JALWNF010000127.1, read as the reverse complement.
GAGTCTCTATACGAATCAACAACTCTTTTAATACAAAAGGCTTACGAATATAGTCGTCACAACCACTATTAAAACCTCTCTCTAAATCATCTACACCATCTAAAGAGGTAATAAAAATAGAGGGTGCTACTACCTCATTCTCTCGTGCCTCTTTTAAAATAGTAAAGCCATCAATACCTGGTATATTAACATCTAAAAGAAGTAGGTCAAATTTTGACTCATAGATTTTATCTTGTGCCTCATATCCATCATATGTACTTACTACCTCATAACCTTCATCTTCAAGAAACTCTGTAATTGTCTCATTAAGATTGGCATCATCTTCAAGAAGTAATATTTTTGCTTTTGCCATTAATCTTCCTTAAAGAAACTGCTTTGCCCATGAGACAAGGCGACTAGCACTCATAGCACCAGATATACGCTCAACCTCTTTTGTTCCTTTAAAAATAATAAGAGTTGGAATAGACCGTATTCCATAAAGTGCACCTAAATCTGGATGCTCTTCAGTATTCACTTTTAAGCATTGTACTTTTAATGAAAGTTCTCTACTAGCCTCTTCAAAAGCAGGTGCCATCTGACGACAAGGACCACACCAAGGAGCCCAAAAATCAACCATTACAGGTATATCACTATTTACTAAGATATGTAGTAACTCTTCTTTATTTACCTCTAATGGTTTTTGATTAAGCAGTGACTCTTTACAGTGTCCACAAATAGCTTTTGAGTAACTCTCTTTTTTAGGTATCTTATTTACTTTTCCACAGTGTGGACAGACAACTTTTATGCTCATTTTCTTTCCTTCTTACTTATAATAATAAATAATATTATATCTCAATAAAATTAATGAATTGTCAATAAATTAGCATAATTTTCACAAAAATAGAAGTTCACTCCTTTACTTCACCCAAACTCTTTTGCCATCAAAGACTACACCCATCTTTAAAATATTACTATATCCTCTCTTTTTAACATCAACTTCATACTTTTTATCTTCTATCTGCTTTAGAGCCTTATCAAGAGCTAAC
>JALWNF010000126.1 GCA_026995985.1 Campylobacteraceae bacterium | reverse complement strand
CAATAAAGAAAAGAACAACACCTACAATAAATACTAAAGGAGTGGTAGCAAACCCCATTGTTATAAAAGAGGCAAAGATAGCAATAACTGAAATCATAAACACCTCTCTACCTTTTCCATACTTCTCCCCAAAGATAGCAGCAGGAGCCATAGCCACAAAACCAAATATCATAGCAGGGAAATAGACCTTCCATAGTTCAGCCTTCTCCCAACCAAATCCACCATCTTGAACGCTATGAGTCATAACAATAGGAATAATAAAAAACGCCATTGTCATAATAGAGGAGTGAAACAAAAAGGTTACATACATTCTAACCAATGCTTTGTCTTGAAATACATCAAAAAATTTAGACTCCTCTTCGGCGTAACTGTGGACAATTTTAGGAGGCTTTGGAACTGCTGTAAAGAGTACCCCAATTGCCATTACCGAAAGAATTGCAGTTAGCCAAAAGAGTTTATCTATGCCCCAATTTCCCCCAACAATAGGAGCTACTATCATAGCTACTGCAAAACTAAGAGCAATAGTCCCACCCATAATAGCCATAGCATGAGCTCTTTGTTCTTCCTTTACCAAGTCAGCTATCATTGCTGAGACAACTGAGCCAATAGCACCTGCCCCTTGTAAAAAACGACCTATCATTAACATATAGATATTGTCAGCCATCGCAGCGATAACAGAACCCACAATAAAGATAATAAGCCCAAAAAAGAGTACTCTCTTCCGTCCAAATTTGTCTGACATAAGCCCAAATGGTACTTGAAAAATAGCTTGAGTAAGTGCATACCCTCCAACAGTAACTCCAGCTAAAAATGGTGTAGCCCCCTCCATCTTGAGAGCATAGACCGAGAGAACAGGAAGGACAATAAAGAGTCCAAAAAATCGTAATGCTACAATAAAGTTTAAAGGCATTATCTGTTTAATCATATTGACATCTCCAATCAGATAAAATTTGTCCTATTATATAACTAAAAGGTTAAATTTAAATGAAAATTATTTTAGCAACTAACAATAAGGGAAAATTAAGAGAGTTTAGAAAGATGTGCAACACAGAGGTTATTGCTTTTTCAGAGATATTAGGAGATGTAGAGATAGTAGAAGATGCCGATACTTTTAAGGGTAATGCACTTATTAAAGCTAGGGCTATTTATGAAAAACTAGAAGATAAAGATGCTATTGTAGTCTCTGATGACAGTGGTATCTCTGTCCCTCTGCTTGGTGGTACTCCAGGGGTCTACTCTGCACGATATGCAGGTGAGGGTGCAAGTGACAAAGAGAACCTCTATAAATTGGTCAATACTGTAAAAGAGGCAGGAGTAGAGAGGACTCCTGCTTACTATACTGCGGCTATTGCCATTGTAAGCAAGTTTGGTGAGTATGTTGTTCATGGTTGGATGCATGGAGATGTTTTAGCTACAACTAGAGGAGAGAATGGTTTTGGTTATGACCCTATGTTTGTACCTAGTGGGTTTGAGCAGACACTAGGAGAGTTAGACGATGAGGTGAAAAAGTCTATCTCTCATCGAAGCAAAGCTTTAGAGTTAGCAAAGCCTATTATTAAGATGTTGCAGAGGTAACTTTACGACGAATAAAAACCATAACTATAAAGGCAATAGAAGTAACATCTAGAGTAATAGGAAAAAGTAACGTTGTTAAACTATACTCCTCAAGTGCAATTATGGTAAAAATATCTTTAACAATCATTATTATAAAAAAGCTTAACTTCTCTTCAAAAGGGTAGTAGTATGCTTTTTTAAAGGTAGGAACAAAACCTAATGTATCAATAATGGTTAACAAAATAACAGCATTTAGAGCAGAGTCTGTCATGTACCAGAGAGGAATGGCACTAAGAGCTAAAATAAAAAAGAGCCAATCACTTTTGCTTATGACATCGTGTGAGACTTTTTTGTAGGCAAGATAAGCAATAAAAAAGCAGACAAGTGCAGCAATTCCTATAGAAAAAGAGCCAACACCACCTTTGCTAGAGAAGATTGCAAAAAAGGCAATAGAGGTAGTAATGCCCCAAATAATCCATGAAAAAACATGAGGTTTTGTTTCGTTGTCTAAAATGCCTTTAATGTAGGGAAAGTATGCAACAAAGACTAGGATTATAGAGATAGTGCTGTAGATTTCTTTTGGTTCGATGGGTATTCCTTTTTTAGGAATTTTAACTAAAAAAGTATGAGAGGTTGTGGTATATCTATTTAGAAATAGTATCGTATACTATTAATATATTTTATACGATAGGTTAAAACAGGGAAGTAATACTTTATAAATCCAACCCTTGGTGGGAAGACAATTTCTCTTTTGATGGTTATGAACGAGAGCATTATTTGACTCAACTACAAAATATTTTAGATAATCCTGATATTATCTTTTTAACAGGTTTAAGAGGTGTAGGTAAAAGTTCATTGATGAAAAATTTTATTCACAGGTATCATATAGAACCAATTGGAGGTACTTTCTGTTAATCAATATTTGGCACTGATTAGGGTGATTTTGGTGGATGTTGAGAAGCAGAAGGTGGGGTTGAGTCTTAAACAGATTTAAACGTAATAGTCGCTAACTACTATTGAGACAATAGAAACTGTTTTTATAATTATAATAGTTAGCTTAAAATATGAAAAAAATAGCTTTCTTCCCCTAAAATAGTCATAGATTAATAACTGTTTTTGTAAGATTTTTTATACAAATACTTTACGCCAAGGACTCTTTTAATGAAACAGCAATTTATGAATGATTTACAAAAAATATACGATGAACTTCAGAGACGACAAGAGGAGCTAAACAGCTACTATCAACTTTTAGATGGTGAGCATAAAGAGGCTTCTTTAGTGGTAGAAAAATTTTTAAGCCAAATGGAGTTACCTGTCACTAAAGAGACACAAATGGCAGGGTTAACACGTTTAGTAAATCTTCGTGAAGATGCTTTAGAGCAGGTATTACAAAAAGAGGGATTTTCTAAAGAGGAGATTATTGAAAAAAAAGAGATAGCTTATCTTTTTGTAAAAGAGATGTACCTAAAACGGCATAAAGAGCTTATTATGTGGATAGACTCTAACAAGCTCTTAATCCCATTTTATAGGAAACTTATAAAGGGTGTTCATCTAATTGGTATAGAGATTAGTCACTGGCAGTCAGCTTGGATAGCAAAGATTATCAATGGAGTCAATCAAGAGTTACTTAGAGAGCATAATGGAGATGAGGAAGCTATTTTTAAAATGTTGCAAGATGAGAATCTGCTTGATTTGGCTCCTGATGGTGAAATAGGAGACCGTTGCTACTCTGTTTTAGAGAAAGATGAAAATGGGAAGTATCGTTCGGTTGCTTATGTAGATGCATTTCCTAATGAGGTAGCCTCAGTTGTATCGGCTATAGAAGATTTGATAGAGGAGTTGTCACTAGAAGATGACCAAGTATTTCAACAAAAAGGCCAGTGGATTGTCTACTTAATTAAGATTAAAAGAGCATTGGCACAGTCTCAACCTCGAAAGCTAATTGAGTATTGGGCAGAGGTTGACAGAGCGTGGATGCGAATTACAACTCCATTGCAGATGGGTCACCCTTTGGAGTATTATGAAGACCACTTTAGAAAGGCAGTTGCCCTAGAGTGGGACTTACGAATTGTAAACCCTAAACTTCAAAGTAGTTCAGTAACGAGAGAGAATATTAAAGCCTTTGCTTCTAAATTGGCAGACGAGATTGGTGATAAAGCCAAAGCAACTATTGAGAATAACTTAATTCAAGTAGATAAAACTCAACTCTATATTGGTCAGCCTGTTCTCTACTATGGAGCTGAGCTAAATGGGCTCTTCTCTGCACAAGTTGTTCCTAATGATGAGCAGGTCTCAGCCGAGTGTGGTAAAAAAATCTTTGCATATGCTGATTTTGTAATGCAGAGTAAAAAAGCAAAACCAATTATGCAACTCTCGGTAGATACTTTTGGGTTAGAGTTTGTTCAAGAGCAAAGGGAGTTACTAGAGAAAACTCCTCAGTTGTGGCAAAAAATCTATGACTACTCAACTATTGGTCATGAGTTTGGGCATATCTTATGGGTAGATTCCGATACTGAGACAATAATGAATGGTAGTGGACAGTTTAAAAA
>JALWNF010000125.1 GCA_026995985.1 Campylobacteraceae bacterium | reverse complement strand
TCTGTATGGGTAACCAAGCTTCTGTTGATGAGGGTGCTTATGTATTTAGTACAAGTACAAGAAACTTTGACAATAGATTAGGAAAAGGTTCACAAGTCTATCTTGGTTCTGCTGAACTTGCAGCTGTAGTTGCTCTTAAGGGAAGAATACCAACTGCACAAGAGTATATGGATATTGTTCTGAAGAAAATTAAGCCAGATATGACTGATGATGTCTATAGATACTTAAACTTCAACAAAGTATCTAAAGAGGAGCTTGAGGCTATGGTTGGGTAGTCTTTTGACTGCTTGACTATTTTTTAGGAGGAGTTTTACCTCCTTTTCTTTTCTTAATAGAGTCTATTTAAGACGGTATCTAATACCTGTAAAGAACTTAGTATCCCAATCAGGAGTCTCGACACTATTTCCGTTTGTTCCATCTGTTTTTGTTAAAGATAGAGTAGCATCAAATGTTAATCTATTTGCAAGATAGTATCTAAATCCAGTTGAGAGTGAGTTACTTACAACATCATCTCCTTGATCATATTTATCAAATCCTAAAATCCAATTATTCTCCCAATCAATTCTATCAGATAGCTCATAAGTATAGGTCGCTGTGTTTCTAAATTGGAAATCTATATTTTTATCATCATCTAATAGTTTTGAAACAGTTGCTTTTTCTGTAAATTGTGACTCATAACCAATAGGGTGTCCATACTCAAACTCTGCATCTACAGTAGGTGACCCATCCTCTCCATTATAGTTTGATATAATTTGACTAGCTCCAGCACGTACTTTCCAGCCATGAAATCTACCTGAAATCTTTTCTAAATCAATAATCTCATTGATTCTTACAATACCAAATGTTCCTACAGAGTCCCCATCTATTGCACCAGCATCTTTAAGAGCTTTTTCCATATCACTATACCAGTATTTTTTATAGTCATTAAACCCATATTTACTCTCATACTCATCTTGTAAATCTATTACTTTAGCTAAGGCAATCATCCCCTCATCTGAAACAGGCTTTTTAATTATTTTATATTTTTTTAAGTCTTCAACAATTCTAAGGGCAACAGCAAGTGGAGTTGCATCGTACATTCTACCATATCCTGCACCTGCACCAACTTTAGAGAATGGGTCATCTGCCTCATCTGCTGTAAGCTGTTTTCTATATCCTAAATCTGCCGAACCATAAACAAAATAGGTGTCATCATTATTTATATATTTATCAACTCTTCCACTTACAAATGTATCATAGCTATCTTCTGATTCATCACCACTGTTTTTACCTTTAGCAAAATCGCTATTGGCAATAGCTTTTATCTCCCATGAGTATGGAGCTGTTGTATGAATAGTTTTATAACTTGCATCTACATGAGCGTTATAACTTGTTTGATCTTGATTTCCACTCTCAATAGTTAATGCACCATTGATGTAAGCCTCTTGGTATGTTCCTTCTATAACTTTATAATCAGTCATTTCAATAGCAGAAGCAGAATTTGATAAAAAAAGTATACTAACAGTTGCTATAGATAATTTTATTTTATTCATTTTATTTTTCCTAAATATTAATTTTAGTGAAATTATAACATACTAAGCTTTTAAAACTATTCATATTTTAATTAAGTGCTCTTTTAATAAATAATTTTGAAATATTAAATCACGTTAAATTATGTTTCTTTATAGTAGTTATGATAAAATACATAAATAAATAAAAATAAAAAAGGAGTATAAAGTGAGCTTTATCTTAGAAGTAGCAGATAGGTGGTCACATAAAATTTTAAAAGCTTTGCAACGTTTTCCACTTGCTTCACTCTCCTCTTTTATTGTTACATTCCTTTTAATTATCATAAGTGAAGGAGATAGATTTAGTCAGAGTTACCTTATGTTAATTAGCTATAAACTGGCATTTGTAGCCTCTTTAGGTATTTTCCTATTTCCTGCACTTCATCTGTTAACAAAAAGAGTTTGGTTTAAGTTAATAGGGGTAGGACTCTTAGTGTTTTACTATTACCTTTTGCCTATAAATATTTTAGATGCAACAATTATTACTAGACATATACTTTTAATTTTTGCACTTATATTTATGTTTTTTTGGGCTCCATTTATGGATGTCTCTATTTCAAATAAAAATATTTGGGAGTGGATACAAAATATTCTACTTATTTTACTTGCAATGATACTTCTAAGTTTTGCTTTTTATGTTATATTCTTTATAACAATGTATGCACTCAATCAACTCTTTGGTATATCATTAGAGAGTGTGCGTTATGTCCAAGTTGCAATAGCTATTGTTGGACTCTTTTCTGTTAACTACTTTTTAGCTCATCTTCCTAAGTATATTATGTTGGTTCAGACAAATCGTTATAAAAATATAGGTATTGTATTTACTAAATATATCTTAACACCTAGTTTTCTAATCTATTTTTTCATACTCTTTGCCTATATTGTAAAAATTATTATTGAAAAGGTATGGATAAGTACCAATATAGATGCTCTAGCCTTAGGCTATACAGCTATAGCCATAGCTACCTATATGTATTGGACTCCATTGTGGAATGAACCAAATAGAAAATTTAGAGCTTTTCTTTGGGGAACGCTTTTCCTTTTGAGTCTCTTTTTAGCTAATCAAATTTGGTTTCAAGTTCGAGATTTAGAAGCAGAGCTATATACTCTAATCTCTCTTTTTACATTATGGTTATTTCTTGTCTCTAGTTATTTTCTCTTTTTTGAAAAGGCGAGTTATAAGTGGTTGCTCTTTTCTATATCTCTATTTATTGTTCTGTCTCAATCTGAACATCTTATTAATCTTTCGGTTAAACTGTTTGAAGATGTATCTAAAATGGTGTAATTAGACCACATTAAGAAAACTATGTTACACTTCTAACAGCTCAAAAGGATTTTTTGACGCTGTACTACTCTAGGGATAGACCCAAAAAGAGTAAATTTAATTTCGCTAAGGAGCTTAGTGATGAAGTATGATTACCTCATTTTTATAGGCAGATTTCAGCCATTTCACTTAGGACACGAGAGTGTTGTTCGTAAAGCATTGCAACTTTCTGACAAAGTTATTGTTTTAATAGGTTCAGCCTATCAGCCAAGAACTGTTCGTAATCCTTGGGATTTTAATGAACGAGAAACATTTATGCGTTCAGTCTTTTCCCAAGAGGAGAATAGACGAATTTTAGCCTTTCCTCTACTTGATTATACCTACAATAACCAACTATGGATAAAGTCAGTTCAGCAGTTAGTAGCAGGTGTAGTTCACAACAAAATAGCCTCTAAACCAAAAATTGGACTTATTGGTCATCAAAAAGATAGCACCTCAGACTACCTAACACAGTTTCCACAATGGGAGAGAGAAGAGGTAGCCAACTACAAAAATATCTCTTCGACAGAGATAAGAGAACGCTACTTTAATAATCAGGAGTTTTCAAATTCACTGAATAGTAATATATCAATTCTGCTAAAGAAATTTAAAACTACTAAAACCTATGAGCAAATAGCCAATGAGTTCCACTTTATAAAAAAATATAAATCTGCATGGGACAATGCCCCTTATGCTCCAATGTTCATTACAGTTGATGCAGTAGTGGTTCAGAGTGGGCATATTTTACTTATTGAACGAAAAGCACAACCTGGTCGTGGACTTATGGCACTTCCAGGGGGATTTCTTGGTTCAGATGAGACGCTTAAATCAGCTGTTATAAGAGAGCTAAGAGAAGAGACACGCATAAAAGTACCAGCCCCTGTTTTAGCAGGTAGCATAACAAAAACACAAGTTTTTGATGACCCTTATCGTTCTGCACGAGGAAGAACTGTTACTCATGCCTATCTAATAGAGTTAAAGGGCGATAAGCTACCAAAAGTAAAAGGTGGTGATGATGCAAGTAAAGCCTTTTGGGTTCCTTTTGCAGAGGTCAAGCCTGAGTTGATGTTTGAAGACCATTTTCATATTATTCAGGCGATGGTGGGGTAATAATTATTGGGTCATTATTTTATGCAACATGTAGGGGCGACCTCCGTGTCTGCCCTTTGCCAAAACAACAAAACAAATTCAAAACCGATAGATGGTAAAGAATATATAGATGGGTATAGTATATATCAAAGGTAACTCTCTAAGTCCAATTTGAGTATAATGCCAAGATTTTTATAACTACTACATAAGGGTACTTCTACATGCCAAAACGCACTGACATAAAAACCATTTTACTTATTGGCTCAGGTCCTATTGTTATTGGACAAGCTTGTGAGTTTGACTACTCTGGAACACAAGCCGCAAAGACACTTAAAGATCTTGGCTATAGAGTTGTACTTATTAACTCTAACCCAGCGACTATTATGACCGACCCTGAGTTTGCAGATAGAACCTATGTTGAGCCTATTACAGCAGAGGTTATCTCTAAGATTATCAAAAAAGAGAAAGTAGATGCTATCTTGCCTACTATGGGTGGACAGACAGCTCTTAATGTCTCAATGGAGATGTATGAGGCTGGAATGCTAGAGGGTATACAGATTTTAGGGGCAAAACCTGAAGCTATTAAAAAGGGTGAGGACCGTCAAGAGTTTAAAGAGGCAATGCTTAGAATAGGTATGGATTTGCCTATTTCAGAGTATGCTTACACTATGGAAGAGGCTCTAAATATTGCTAAAAGAATAGGCTTTCCACTTATTGTAAGAGCCTCATTTACTCTAGCAGGTGGTGGCTCTGGTGTGGCTTATAATATTGATGAGTACAAAAAGATAGTCCAAGGTGGACTAGATGCCTCTCCTATCTCTGAAATCTTAATAGAAGAGTCGCTTTTGGGGTGGAAAGAGTATGAGATGGAGGTGATTCGTGACCACAAAGACAACTGTATTATAGTCTGCTCCATTGAAAACTTTGACCCAATGGGGGTACATACAGGTGACTCTATTACCGTTGCTCCTGCACTTACTCTAACAGACAAAGAGTACCAACGAATGAGAGATGCCTCTTTTAAAATCTTACGTGAAGTAGGAGTTGATACTGGTGGTTCAAACGTTCAGTTTGCAGTTAACCCTAAAGATGGTCGAATGATTGTTATTGAGATGAATCCAAGGGTAAGTAGAAGTTCAGCACTCGCTTCAAAAGCGACAGGGTATCCTATTGCTAAAGTGGCTACTATGTTGGCTGTTGGATTTACACTTGATGAGATTACAAATGATATTACAGGAACTCCAGCATCGTTTGAGCCTGTAATTGACTATGTGGTTACCAAAGTTCCAAGATTTACCTTTGAGAAGTTTCCACAAGCAGACTCTACTTTGGGTACAGCTATGAAGTCTGTTGGTGAGGTGATGAGCATTGGTCGTACCTTTAAGGAGTCAATGCAAAAGGCGTTGGTGTCGTTAGAGACAGGGCTTATTGGCTTTAATCCTATTGAGTGTGATGAGAGTGAACTTATTAGAGAGATTCGTCGCCCAAATGCAAATAGAGTGCTTTATGTTTTTGAGGCATTTAGACGTGGTAAGAGTGTTGATGAGGTCTTTGAGTGGTGTGGGATTGACCCTTGGTTCTTATATCAGCTTGAAGAGTTAGCCCATAGTGAAAAATCTATAGATGTAGCACTCTTAAAAGATGAAGAGCGAATGAGAGCCATAAAATCGGAGGGCTTTTCAGATGCCATGATAGCATGGGCAATCAACAAAAATGAGGGACAAAACTTTACAGAGAATGACATCTATAATGCTCGTGAGAAGCTTGGTATAGCTTTGGAGTACAATGAGGTAGACACCTGTTCAGCAGAGTTTGAAGCACTAACCCCTTACCTCTACTCAACTACAAACATTACAAAGCTTCCAAAACAAGAGAAGAAGAGTTCAGATGAGAAAAAGGTACTTGTAATTGGTGGAGGACCAAACAGAATTGGACAAGGTATAGAGTTTGACTACTGCTGTGTTCACGCCTCTTTTGCTCTTGCTGATATGGGGATTAAGTCTATTATGTATAACTGTAACCCTGAGACTGTCTCTACAGACTATGACACCTCTGATGTTTTATACTTTGAGCCAATAGACTTTGAGCATGTAAGAAATGTTATAGAGGTTGAAAAGCCCGATGGGGTGATTGTCCACTTTGGAGGGCAGACACCACTAAAACTAGCTAAACAGTTAACCTCTATTGGGGCAAATATCTCTGGTACATCAGCCAAAGTGATTGACCTTGCAGAGGATAGAGAGCTATTTTCAGAGTTTATTAAAAAACTAGGGCTCAAACAACCAAACAACGACACAGTCTTCTCAAAAGAGGAGGCGTTGGTAGTAGCTAATAGTGTTGGTTACCCTGTTTTGGTTCGTCCGTCATTTGTACTTGGTGGTCGTGGAATGAAGACTGTCTACTCTGATGCAGAGATTAAGGAGTATATGGATGAAGCAGTTTTAGTCTCAAACGATGCACCTGTACTTATAGATAAGTTCTTGGCCAATGCTATAGAGCTTGATGTAGATGCTATCTCTGATGGAAAAGATGTATATATTGGAGCTGTAATGCAACATATTGAGGAGGCAGGGATTCACTCTGGTGACTCTGCTTGTGCATTACCGACTATATCTATTTCAGATGAGTTGGTAGCAGAGATAAAAAAACAGACAGCCTCTATTGCCCTAGGGCTTGGTGTTGTAGGACTTTTAAATATTCAGTATGCTATCTTTGAGAATGAGGTCTACCTTATAGAGGTAAATCCAAGAGCATCAAGAACTGTACCATTTGTAAGTAAAGCTACAGGTGTACCTTTGGCTAAAGTGGCTACTAGAGTAATGCTCCAAGGTAATCTAAAAGAGGCACTTAAGTTCTACGACACCTTTAATGTAGTCAACTTTGACAAAGAGATTATGGAGCCAAATCTAAGAGGTCATGTTGCTGTAAAAGAGGCTGTGTTCCCATTTAATAAACTCCCAGGGGCAGACCTGCTTCTGGGGCCAGAGATGAAATCAACAGGTGAGGTAATGGGAATCTCTGATAACTTTGGAATGTCTTTTGCCAAGAGTCAATTTGCAGCTAAAAACAATATTCCACTAGAGGGTAAGGTTTTTATGTCACTTGCTGATGGTGACAAAGTTCATCTAGGAGAGATTGGCAAGGCATTTGTTAAGTTGGGCTTTGAGATTGTTGCTACAAAAGGGACACACAGAGCATTGACAGAGGCAGGAGTAGCCTCAAAAGAGGTACTTAAAATCTCTGAAGGTCGTCCAAATATTAATGATATGATTAAAAATGGTGAGATTGCTTTAGCCATTAACACCTCATCAGATGCAGAGAGTAAAATAGATGGTCAGACCATTAGACAATCAGTACTTCGTGAAAATGTTGCCTACTTCACTACCATAGCAGCAGCTAGAGCAGCTATCTTAGCAATAAAAGAGCTTAAAAATTCTGGTGGTTCACTTGAACCTAAAGCACTTCAAGAGTATCTTAACTAAGTCGTGTGAAAGAGAGTCTCTTTTTAACCCTAACCGATACAACCATAGGCTTTGTCTCTCAAAATAGCTCCAAAATAGACAGAGCCAAAAAGAGAAAACCAAACAAACACTACATTCGTGTAGTGGACTCTCTTAAAACTCTAAAAAGCTTTACTCGTGTACCTACAGCCCATAAAAATAGAGTTAGAAGAGCAAAAAAAACAACCTTTATTATGCCAAATGGGTTGTCGTTTCGTGTGGTAAAAGCTACAGAGCATAACCTACTTTTAGACAGACTCCATTGGCTCTATAGCTCCTCTGCAAATCTAAGTGGGGCTAAATATGATGAAGAGTATGCAAAAGATAGAGCAGAGGTTATTGTAACGCTTCTAAAAGCAAAAAATGCTAAAGCTTCAACCATCTACCGTTTAGGTCAAAAAAATTTAAAAGTGATTCGATAATGAAGAGTATTATAAATGCAAAGATAGTAACTAGCAAAGAGCTCTTAGAGGGCTATGTGCTTACTTTCGATAAAAAGATAATCTCTATAGCAAAAGAGATTCCAAAAGATACAGAGCTAATTGATGCTAAAGGGCTTTATCTTAGTGCAGGGTTTATAGATATTCATATACACGGCTCAAATGGTTACGATGTAATGGACGCAACACCACAAGCACTAGAGGAGATTTCAAAGAGTATCTTAAAAACAGGAACAACCTCTTTTTTAGCTACAACTATGACTATGAGCCAAGAGCAGATAACCAAAGCACTACAAAATGTCCAAGCATTTAAACAAAAAGAGGGGGCAAGAGTTCTAGGGGTACACCTAGAGGGACCCTTTATAAACCCCATTAAGCATGGAGCTCAAGACCCAAACTATATTCAAAAGCCAAATATAGAGCTTATAGAGCCTTTTATTGACATAGTAAAGATGATAACTATTGCCCCTGAAGTAGAAGGAGCAGAGGAGTTTATAGGATATATAAAAGAGTATTTTCCTAATATTGTACTAAGTATTGGTCACTCAAATGCAACTTACAATGAGGCAAAAGAGAGCTTTAGTTGGGGGGTGACTCATGCAACTCACCTATTTAATGCTATGAATCCTCTACACCATAGAGAGGTAGGAATTGTAGGTGCTATTTTAGAAGCAGATGAGGTCTCATGTGATATTATTGCTGATCTTATACACATTCACCCCTCACTCTTTAAACTTCTACATAGACTAAAAAGAGAGCAACTCATACTCATAACCGATGCCATGAGAGCAGGGTGTCTAAAAGATGGTATTTCAGAAGTAGGGGGGCAAAGGGTTATAGTAAAAAACAAAGAGGCAAGGCTAGAAGATGGAACTTTAGCTGGAAGTGTTCTTAAACTAAATGAGGCTCTAAAGAACTTTTATGAGTATACGAACATAAGTCTACCAGAACTTATAGCTATGGTTACTTCAATACCTGCTAAGAGGTTAGGATTAGATGTTGGTATTTTAGAGAAGGGGTATGTGGCTGATTTGGTTCTGTTTGATGAGGGGTTTGAGCTTCATAATAGTTATATTAATGGAGTTGAAACAAAAATTCGCTAAAATACACAAGAAAATTAAAAAAAATAAGGAATAAGATGAAAATAGTAGTAATACAAGGACCAAATCTTAATATGTTAGGGGTAAGAGAGCAAAATATCTATGGACCAATGAAGTTAGATGATATTCATGCTCAAATGGAGGAGTATGCAAAGCAAAATAGTGTAGAGATTGAGTTTTTTCAAAGTAATTTAGAGGGGGAGATTGTTGACAGAATTCAAGAGTGCCTTGGTGATGCTGATGGGATTATTATAAACCCTGCTGCATATACACATACATCTATTGCTATTCGTGATGCTATTGCTGCTGTTCAGATTCCAACTGTAGAGGTTCATCTATCTAATATTCACCAAAGAGAGGAGTTTAGACACACATCTTTAACTGCTCCTGTATGTGCAGGACAGATTATTGGGTTTGGTCCTTTTGGTTACCACTTAGCTATGATTTCAATAATTCAAATTATGAGAGAAGTTGCAGCTATGAGAGATGCACAAGCTGGACAACAAGCTCAGGCTGCTTTACAAGGAAATTAGATTAAAATTTTGTATGGTGTGTTTTTTAACACACCGTTAAAACATTTTAAATTAAAGAGAATATTTTTATGAACTATATTGTTAAAGATGAAAATGCTATCTATTATGAGTGTAGCTATAGCTCCGACAATGCTCTGTTTTTAAAACTAGGAAGTGAAGCCTTTTTTATAACAGACTCACGCTATGAGATTGAGGCAAAAGAGAGTGTAAATGGTGCAACAGTTATTATAGATAGAGATTTGTATGGACAAGCCAATAAACTTATAAAAAGTTCAAATATTAAAAAGTTAAAATATGACCCAAAAGAGTGGACTATTTGGGCTTTTGAGAAGTTAAAAGAAGATGCTCTAAAGATTAAATTTAAAGCAGTTCCTGATTTCTCTCATAAAAAGAGAATAGTTAAGAGTTCAGAGGAGTTACTGTTACTTAAAAAAGCAGTAACATTAGGAGCTAAGGCTTTTGATGAGTTTGCAGAGATTATTAAAAAACATGGTTTTGATCAAGATGAGAGGATGTTAACCTTTATGGCTAAAGCGATGCTCTCTCAAAAGGGAAAGTATGAACTCTCTTTTGAGCCTATTGTAGCTGTCAATGCCAATGCTGCTAAACCTCATGCTCTTCCAACAGATACTATACTCTCTAAAAAAGATTTACTTTTAGTCGATGCAGGGTTAAAGTACAAGCGTTACTGTTCAGATAGAACTCGTACTATCTCAGCTCGTAAAGATTTTGAGTTTGGTTATGAGCAGAGATTTAAAAAGAAGAAGATTCAAAAAGCTTATGATTTAGTATTAAAAGCACATGATAACGCAATAGCCAAAGCACGTTCAGGAATGAAAGCAAAAGAGATAGATGCTCTAACACGTGACATTATTGAAAAGGGTGGAATGGGTAAATACTATGTTCACTCAACAGGTCATGGAGTAGGGTTAGATATTCATGAGATGCCTTACATCTCTTCAAAGTCAGATACTATTGTAGAAGATGGCATGGTCTACACCATTGAACCTGGGATTTATGTTCCTAATGAGTTTGGGATTCGTATTGAAGATATGGTAGCTATGCAGAGTGGTAGAGCTGTAGTTTTGTAGGTTGGTTTCCCAACCTAGAGTGGTTTTAATTTAAAGCCTTTTTAACTTCATCTTCAAAATATTGAGAGATACTATCCCAAGGGTTACCATCAGCTCCATCTTCGGTAAAGTAGATATAGCTAAACTTATGCTCTCTTGCAAAGCTTATAAGGTCATCTACATTGTCATCTTCCATCTCATAAATCAAGAGTGAAAGCTCTGTTGTTTTAGTTGGAGTGTTGTATGTTTCAGGTGGATTATTTAATAGCTCCTCATTAGGGTTTTCATAACTTACAATAAGGTCTGCAATACCTAAATCAACATATTTTTGGTCAGTAGTCATACCTGGGTTTAAGATAACATACTCTAAGTTACGACTTCTAGCCTCACTACTTAAGTTACTATAGTAGTCTAATAGATTTGCATCTGTTGAGGTCTCATCAAAGAAGATTCCACTAACACCATCCTCTTTATAGAGACTGCTCCATGCTTCAATATCATCAATAACATCTTGGGAATCTCTTTTACCATATTTAGTATATACATACCCAACTACTCTAATATCTGCTTCTACAAGAGCTTGAATACCTTGTGAAAAGTTGTTGTCTTTCTCTCTAAAGTAACCATTATTAGGGTTTACAATAGCAACTATCTCAATATTAGGATTGGATTTTTTTGTATCAATTAGTTTTTGCCAAATTGAGTTCTCTTGACCTAAATCAGGATAGGAGTAGAGTGGAATTAAGATTTTTAAATCCTCTTTTTGATTCTCTAAATCATCAGCCAAAAGTTCATTAAGCCATGAAGCCACACGTTTAAATGAGGCATTCTTATTACCATCTTCATTTACCAATCTATTTTTATATGGAGTCTCAAAACCTAAGTGGAAAATTCCGTCAAAGACCCTATTAATAGCATTTTTCCCAAAAAGTTTAGTTTTAGCTCCATCATTTTGAACTTTATGGTAACCTGTCTCTTCGTCCTCTTCATCGTCACCATGTAGCTCTTCCCAAGTATCAGCATAGTTATCTACTAGATACTTGTTAATGCTTTTTATATCCTCTTTAGTGAAAACTCCTGTCGCCCCTGCATTAGTCTGTTCAATCGCTTCGAGTAGTAGATGACTCATCTCATTAGCACTTCTAGCTCCAATACGCATATCTCCTGTTGAGATACGATGTTGTAATCCTTTATCATTATAGATAATTTCAACAGCTTGGTCTAGTCCTGTGCCTGTATTGCCTACAACTTCACTTATCTCAGGGTTAGCTAGTCGTCCAGCCTCTAAATCCTCTTTTAATAGAGCATTTAACCACTCAGCTACACGTCTAAATGGTCTGTTTTTATCTCCATCTTCATTTATGAGTCTATTTTTAAGATGAGTCTCAAACCCTAGATGATATATGCTGTCGGCTACTTTGTTAATTGCATTTTTTCCAAAGAGTTTAGTTCTTGCTCCATCATTAACTACAAGGTGAAATCCTGTCTCCTCTCCCTCTTCATCATCACCATGTAGCTCTTTCCACTCCTCTTTATAGTTATGAAAGATATAGTCATTTATCTCTCGTGTATCTGCTGTAGAGATATGTTTGTCATTTGCAACTCCTGTCTGAATAATTGCTTCAATTATTATCTCATTCATTCGTCTAGCTGACTTAATAGCTATCTGAATATCTCCCTCATCTACACGACGATTAAGTCGTTTGTCATTTTGAATAATCTCTATGATTTTATTAAGCCCAATAACATTAGAGCCATCACTCACAGAGTTATTATCTTCTGCATAAGAGAGTGATGGTAAAAGGCTAACAGCAGGTAGTGTACAGAGTGTTCTTAAAAAGTTTCTTCTTTTCATGTAATATCCTTATCTTTTTGAAAGCGTATATTATATTAAAAATCTAATTAGATTAATATAATATAATAAATAAAAATTAGTTAAATTATTAAAATTTTACTAAAATAATTAAATATGTTATAATGAAAATAAAAATGCAAAAGAAGTTAGATAAAAAAAACACCCTATATTTTCAAAAAAATTACCCATACTACTTAAAAAAGAGAAGTAGTAGACCTTTTCAAGTTATATTAGGTGTAGGAGGAAACATTGGTGATGTGCGGCGACGGTTTAACCATCTGTTTGTCTATTTTCAAAGGTCACCATTTTTAGAGATTGTCCAGACTTCACCAATTCTTAAAAATCCACCTTTTGGCTACCTTGAACAAGATGATTTCTATAATGCATTAATAGTTGTGAAAACCTGTTTAAGACCTAAAGCACTTTTACGCTATATTTTGCGAGTGGAAAAAAAGTTTAGAAGAAGACGCTCTTTTGCAGATGCTCCTCGTACTTTAGATATAGATATGATATTTTATGAAGATATTCAGATGAAGAGCAAAGAGTTAACTCTACCTCACCCATCTTGGGCAAATCGTAACTCTGTTTTAATTCCTTTAAGCTATTTAAAATAGTAAAAAGGTAGTTGAGCGATAGAAAGATTATATTTTGGAAGGTTAAAAAATGGAAAAAAAAAAGATATTAGTAGGAATGAGTGGTGGAGTTGACTCCACAGTAACAGCTATACTCTTACAAAAAGAGGGTTATGAGGTAACAGGTGTCTATATGAAACTTCATGATAAAGAGGGGTATCATGAAAAGAACTATGAGAAGGTAAAAAGGGTAGGTGAATATTTAGGCATAGATGTACACTTTCTTGATTTGTCAAATGATTTTAAAGATGAGGTCTATGACTATTTTGTTGAAACCTATAAGCAGGGGCTAACCCCAAACCCTTGTGTTATGTGCAACCGAACCATAAAGTTTGGAAAGATGGTAGAGTTTGCAGACTCTTTAGGTATAGAAAAAGTAGCTACAGGTCACTACCTAAATTGTGATGGAGAGTTTTTTTATACAGCAAAAGATGACTCTAAAGACCAGAGTTACTTTGTAGCACAAGTTAAAAAAGAGGTGCTTCCTCGTTTGGTTTTTCCTCTGGGTTCATGGGTTAAAGATGATGTAAAAGAGTTTGCCTCCAAGATTGAACCTCTTAGGGATTTTGCTACTCAAAAAGAGAGTTCTGAGATTTGTTTTGTGGAGAATGACTACACAGAGATTTTAGAGAGACACATGAATATAGACCTAGCAGGTGAAACTGTAAATAGAGATGGAGAGGTAGTAGGAACACATAAAGGTTATATGCATTACACTATTGGTAAGCGAAGAGGTTTCACTGTAAATGGAGCTCACGACCCACATTTTGTTTTAGCTATTAAACCAGAAAAGAATCAAATTGTTGTAGGAAAAAGGGAGGAGTTAGAAGAGAATAGATTTAAAATCAAAAAGGTAAATCTCTTTAAAGAGGGTTTAACTGATTTTGATTCAACTGTAAAGGTACGCTACCGAACAAGAGCCATTCCTTGTAGAGTTAAATTAGATGGAGACATAGGAGAGGTAGAGCTCTCTGAACCAGTCTTTGGTTTGGCATTTGGTCAGGTAGCTGTCTTCTATGAGGGTGACAAAGTTATTGGTTCTGGAGTGATTTGTTAACTTAAGTACTCTTATGTTAAATTTTTACAAAAAATAATAAAGGAAGCATTTATGAATGTTCAAAAGATTAGAGCGTTTTGTCGCCCATTTAGAATTGTATTAGGTTTGTCATTAATCGGCTATGGAATATACTCAGGTATTCAATGGTTCTATTTAGGAGCTATTCCACTGATAGCAGGGTTATCTAACTTCTGTCCACTCTGTAAAATTACAGGTCAGTGTGATATTTTTGGTAGAGAGTAACTTCACTTACGTTTAACAGCTCAAACTATCGTACTAAAATTCTCTTAAAAGCTCAATCAAGAGCTTTGTTACTAGTCTCCTTTAAAAAGAAAGAGTATAAAAATGTGGCTAAAAAAACTACTAGGCTTTGAAGAGTCAAAAGAGGCAATCTATAAAAACATAACCATAAAAGATGGAAAACTAAAATCATTAGTAAATGGTAAAGAGTACCACTACGGAAAATTAAAAATCCCATCACTAAAAGAGCTAAGAAGAGAAGTTAAAAATAGCAATGCCAAAAAGGGAGAACTAAAACTTCAAGCTATTAAATCTAATGTAAAATCTTTACATCTTGACAAACATAATGCAAGTGCTCTTTTTCAAGTAGCTTCACAGTTTAACCTTTTGGAGATGACAGGAGCAGATATAACACCTGAAATGGGAATAGAGCGTTATGAAAATGACCATACCCAAGGACCTATTTGTGCCATTTGTGCAGGGGCAGGGACAATCTATAGAAACTACTTTGTAGAGTTAGATGGTCAAGTAGGGCAGAGTGCAGAAAAACAGATTGACTGTTTAGCTGATATAGGAGAGGCATTAGGTAATGAGAACAACTCTCTTTGGGAGATGCGAAATGGATATGCTTTATTAAAAGAAGAAGGGCTTTATGCTATTAACTATAAATTAGAAGAGATGAGTGAAGATGAGGTAGATAGACTTAGAGAGAAGTTACGCATAGGGCTAATGTGGGATACACAAGTAACATTAAATAGGTGTAAACATCGTGTTTCACAAGCTTACTGTTCAGCTCTTCCTATCTCTTATGTTGGGTTCTATTCTGAGTTATGGAAACCTTTTGCCTCTTTAGTTTTAGAAGCTAGTTATGAAGCTACCATTTGTGCAGGGATTTTAAATGAAGACAACAGAGTCTACTTAACTTTAGTAGGTGGTGGTGCTTTTGGTAATGATTTGGAGTGGATATGTTCAGCTATAGAGAGGGCTGTTTTGAAATATGCCAATTATGAGTTAGATGTAAAAATTGTAAATTATGGAGCGATTTCTGATGAGGTTTTGGAATTAGTAGAAAAATATATAAAGGATAAAAAATGCTAGGAGCAGTAGCAGGAGACATTATAGGTTCATACTATGAGTTTCACAAGATAAAAACAAAAGAGTTTGAGCTTTTTCACCCAAAGAGTAGATTTACAGACGATACAACCCTAAGCATGGCAGTAGCCAAGTCTATTTTAGATAATGAGCCATATTTAGACAATATAGTAGATTTTGGTCTGCGTTATTTTGAGGTAGGTTATGGTGGGTCATTTAAAAAATGGCTTAAGAGTAAAGAACATCTACCTTATAACTCATGGGGTAATGGTTCAGCTATGAGAGTTTCGCCCATAGCTTTTGCATATGAAACCGAAGAGAGAGTTTTAGAAGAGGCACGAAAATCTGCTGAGATTACCCATAACCACCCAGAGGGAATTAAAGGGGCAGAGGCTACAGCATTGGCTATTTTTATGGCTAGAAAGGGTGCAAGTAAAGAGGAGATACGAGAGCGTATTTCAAAAGATTTTGAGTATAATTTAAGCAGAACAGTTGATGAGATACGACCTGAGTATAAGTTTGAGGTCTCATGCCAAAAGTCGGTGCCTGAGTCTATTATCTGTTTTTTAGATTCTGACTCTTTTGAAGATTGTATTAGAAATTGTATTTCACTTGGTGGTGATGCTGACACGATGGGAGCCATAGCTGGTGGGATAGCTGAGGCTTATTATGGTGTTCCTAAAGAGATAGAAGAGAAGGTTTA
>JALWNF010000124.1 GCA_026995985.1 Campylobacteraceae bacterium | reverse complement strand
CAGCACAGTTAGGTGACAATCGTGTAAGAACGATTGCTATGGATATGACTGAAGGTTTAGTTAGAGGTCAAGAGGTTAAAGCAACAGGAGATGCAATTAAAGTTCCTGTTGGAGAAGAGGTTTTAGGGCGTATCTTTAACGTTGTTGGTGATACAGTTGATGATGCAGGTGAGTTTACATGTAAAGAGTATCGCTCAATCCATAGAGACCCACCACCATTTGAAGAGCAAAGTACAGCAACTGAAGTTTTTGAGACAGGTATTAAAGTTGTTGACCTTCTTGCACCATACAACAAAGGTGGTAAAGTAGGACTATTTGGTGGTGCTGGTGTTGGTAAGACTGTTATTATTATGGAGCTTATTAACAACGTTGCTATGAAACATAGTGGTTACTCTGTATTTGCAGGTGTTGGTGAGAGAACTCGTGAAGGTAATGACCTCTACTTTGAGATGGAGGAGTCAAACGTACTTGATAAAGTTGCACTCTGTTATGGTCAAATGAGTGAACCTCCTGGAGCACGTAACCGTATTGCACTTACAGGTCTTACAATGGCTGAGTACTTTAGAGATGAGATGGGACTAGACGTTCTTATGTTTATTGATAACATCTTTAGATTTGCTCAATCTGGTTCAGAGATGTCTGCTCTTCTTGGTCGTATTCCATCAGCTGTTGGGTATCAGCCAACTCTTGCATCAGAAATGGGTAAACTCCAAGAGAGAATTACATCTACAACAAAAGGCTCAATTACATCTGTTCAGGCTGTATATGTTCCAGCAGATGACTTAACAGACCCAGCTCCAGCTTCTGTATTTGCTCACTTAGATGCAACAACAGTACTTAACCGTGCTATTGCTGAAAAGGGTATCTACCCTGCTGTTGACCCACTAGATTCAACATCAAGAATGCTTGACCCTCAAATTCTTGGAGAAGAGCATTACAATGTTGCACGTGGTGTTCAGGCTATTCTTCAAAAGTACAAAGACCTTCAAGATATTATTGCTATTCTTGGTATGGACGAGCTTAGTGAAGAGGACAAAAATACTGTTGAGAGAGCAAGAAAGATAGAGAAGTTCTTATCTCAACCATTCCACGTTGCAGAGGTATTTACAGGTAGTCCTGGTGTCTATGTTGAACTTGCAGATACAATTAAAGGTTTCAAAGGTCTTATTGAAGGTAAATATGACCATATGAACGAAGCAGCATTCTATATGGTAGGTAACATCGAAGAAGCTATTGCGAAGAATGAGAAAATTCAAGCAAAAAATAAATAAGTGGAAGGAGTTTAATTATGGAACTCATGAAACTTGAGATTATAACACCTAACGGTGTTATTTTTGATGATGATGTAAAGCAAGTTACTCTTCCAGGTAGTGAAGGTGAGTTTGGTGTTTTAGCTGGACATGCTGCTGTTGTTTCTCTTTTAGATGCGGGTGTAATGACTATTGAGCGTAAAGATAATAAAGAGGTATCTGTTGCTGTAAATGGTGGTTATGTTAAAGTTGATGAAGAGAAGACTTTGTGTATGGTTGATGGTGCTGTAGCACTCTCAGGAGACGATACTAACCTTGCAAAGGCAATTAGTCAAGCAAAGGAGCTTTTAGAGAAGGCTCAATCTTCTAGTACTACTATTGCTGCTGCTATCTCTAAAGTAGAGAGTATTAAGTAGAATTTACTCTTTATTGGTGCGATAGCAATCGCACCCTATAGATTTTTTTAACTTTCTATTACTTTTCCAAGCCCATACAGAGGACAAATATGATAATATTTTCTTTATTAACTAAAAGGGAATATACTTATGGGACTTTTCGATAGCCTCTTTACCTATTTAGATAAAAGCTCTGCTATTACTATTTTTGTTTTATCTATACTATCACTATATCTATTTTTAGTGCTTTGGATTTTTATCTACCGTTACTTCTCTTTGAAAACTCTAATGATAAGAGAGGAAATTTCTTTAAAAAAACTCTATATGGGTCGCTCTAAAACAGTTGAAAAAAACTCACTACTTCATCCATTTTTAGCTAAAGTATTGGTTCCTAACAAAGCAATTTTTGATGTTGCCATAAAGTCTGCTGTAAAGTCAGCAACAAGTGGACTTACAGGACTCTCTATTATTGCCTCTACATCTCCCTTTATTGGTCTTTTTGGTACTGTTGTAGCTATTTTAGAGACTTTTGCTAAACTTGGTCATCAGAGTGGTGGAACCTCTATTTCTGTTGTTGCTCCTGCTATATCAGAGGCATTAGTTGCAACAGCAGCAGGTATTGCAGTAGCTACATTTGCCTACACCTTTCACCTTATATTAAAACGTAAGGCTTATGAGTTAACGGTGATGTTAGAGAGTCAAGCCGACTTAATTCTCTCTCAAAAGGCATAAAATGTATGAGTGGGATGAAGCACCTGATTTAAATATTACTCCTCTTATTGATGTTATGTTAGTTCTTATGGCTATTTTTATGATTACTATTCCTGTTATGCACTATGAGGAGAAGATAAATCTACCTGATGGTTCTAAAAAAACTCCTGTCAGCGATACTAAAGCCTTAACTATACGTATTACAAAGGATTTGATAGTACACTATAAAGATGATGAGTTTACACTTGAGAGTTTTCCTGATGCTTTTCGTTTAAAAACAGGAGATATTGACAAGAAGCAGGTAGTCTTTATAAATGCCGATAAAGAGATAGCTTATGAGCATGTGGTAACTCTATTAAAGGTTGCTAAGCAGAGTGGTTTTACAAAAGTCTCTCTACTTACTCAATAGCTTTTACCTATCTAAATTACTTAAAACTTCAGGTGGTAATACACTATAGTAGATTTGTCTATATTTTAGATTATCACCAATAAATTTCCATGGTTCATCTTTCTCTTTAATAGCAATTATCTTCTCGGCTCTTTTAATCTCTATAGTACGTTTATTGGTATCAAAAGTTACATTTTCTCTTCCATACTTATGAATAAGCACATCATAAAGATAGTTCATGCTAGTATCTGTATGGTATAGGTTATCGTTTAGAAGAACAATTTTGGCATCACTATCATATTCTACTTGACAAAATTTTGTTCCATTGGAAAAGGCTTTTACTTCACCTATTTTAGTTATATTTGTATCATACTTTTCAACCATTATATCTTTTGAGTTCATCATAGTAGATATATATTGTCGAAAATGCTCTTCATTAATAACATTGAAGAGTTTAGGATAGGTTTTATTGACAATCTCATTAACATTAAAGCTCTCAAGGTCATTTAGGTAAGCAATAAGTTCGTTTTTTACCTCCTCTTGAGCAGGAGTTAGCTCTCCTAAATATGCATAAGTTTTATTATGGTCAACTTTTTTAGGAGCAGGTGATTTGTTTGAAAGACAAGCAGATAGGAGAAATAGAGAAAAAAGTAGTAAAATATATTTTAGTTTCATACCATACTTTCTAAATGGGATATAATTTTGTCAAAATTTTGTTCTGTAGCATAACAACTGTGTGAGTTACATAGTTGAAATGTACTATCAGTACTATTTTTAAATAGTATATAAGGATAACCAATTCTCTCTTTTTTGTCTATATTATCTTTTAACAAATTAATATTTGATTTAATAATAACATCATCTTTTAAATAACGTAACACCATCTGTGTTAATTTTGGAGAGGCTAGAGGTTGCCTCATAAGATTGTATGAGTGTAGTTCAAGTGTTTTAAAGACAAACTTTTTGTAGTTAACATCAACCAAAGATGAGATACTAAGAAGCAGAGATAGGGCAGTGCTAACACTTGATGGTAGAGTTCTGTCGTAAATGGTCTCTCTAACTTTAAACTCATTGGTTGAGAAGAACCATTTAGCATGTTGGTAGTGGTGTTCTATGATCAAATTGGTAAATTGAGTTGCCATAATTAAAAAAGACTCATCTAGTATATATTGATGAGCAACTATAAGAGCCTCACCTAACTCTGTATAGTCTTCCAAAAATGCTCTTATCTCTTCTGTATGATAGAGCATACCATCTTTATAAAAAGTTGTTAGAAGCTCTTCTAGGCTCTCTAGGGCATATGTATGATACTTTTTGTCAATAGCTCCTGCTTTAAAGAGAGCTTTTACCATTAAAGCATTCCATGAACAGATATAATTTTCATCTTTAAGTTTAAAGAGTTTTCTCTCTT
>JALWNF010000123.1 GCA_026995985.1 Campylobacteraceae bacterium | reverse complement strand
AGAAAACTTCCCACCTCAACATCTCCAATCATCTGTCTCTCTACAGCAGTCTCTAGTGCAACACTGAGTGCATCGACCCAATAGGCTTCACTTTTACTCTCATCTATTTTAATAGTAGAGATGAGTTTCTCATTGATATTTTCTCTTCTTTGTAGCTTATGTTGCTCTAAAGAGTACTCTAAAATCTCTCCTGGGTAGAGCTTTTTAATTCCCTCTACCATAGTTTTAGGTGATGGGTTATATCGAAGTAGTAGATACTCATTGAGTGCCTCAATATCTAACTTAAACTCTGAGACCATCTTTAAAATAGGCTTCATCTCAGAAGAGAAGATAAATTTGTTTTTGTTATGGTAGTAGTAGAGAGGTTTAACTCCAAATCTATCTCTAGCTAGATAGAGCTTTTGATTTTTTATATCAAAAATAGCTAACCCAAAAATACCATTAAACTTTTTAATAGAGTCGATACCAAACTTCTCAATATAGTTAACAATAGTCTCTGTATCTGAGTGTCCTTTAAAATCTATCTCTTTAAGCTCCTCTCTTAGTTCAAGGTGGTTATAGATTTCACCATTAAAGATAATAATATGCTCTTTTGAGACTGAGTACATTGGTTGATGTCCTGCCTCTGATAAATCTTGAATGGCAAGACGAACATGACCTAAAGTGGTAGTGTTATTGTTAGATTCAAGCTGAACAATATCTCTAGCATCGGGGCCTCTGTGTGCAATTAACTCTAGTGTATCATTTTCAAAAGGGTTATTTACTGCTCCAAGTATGCCACACATTACTGCTCCTTTTTTGTTGCTATAGTATTTAGGTATGGAACAACTGCCCAGCGTAGGTGGTTAAAGTTTTTTTGTAAACCAAAAAGGTCAATCATGGAGGCAATCTCACCTCTGTTATTAAAGAAGTATTTTTTTATGGCACTATCTAGTTTTTCACTTGTGTAGCTATCTTTGTAGAGAAGTGCCAAGTTTAGCATCTCTGCATTATCATAGAGGTCAAACTTGGTAAGAGTTAGTTTATTGCTAATAGAAAATCTTCTGAAGAGATGGTATTTGTGGTCTATAAAGTTATCTATAATATAGTTATATCCACTCTCTATAACCTTTTCACTCCCTTTAAGGGTAACTATCTTATCGGTTTTGATGAGGTTTTTTAGAACAATAGCACTATGAAAACAGTCAATAAAGGTATCTTCATCATAAGGTGAGTAGAGCCATGAGCCATCGTCTCGTTGTACGGATACTATAAAGTTATAGAGTCTATTGATTTTAGAGATGATGTAGTCTCTCTTTTGTGGTAAAAAATCGAGTAGTAGAGCATACATATACATTGAGTAGCTATTGGCGTTGGTAACAATTCTATCTTTTTGAGTACTATAAGAGAGTATGAGCATCTCGTCACTCTCTCTCATTACTTGAATATCTTGCTCTAAAAAGAGAAATACTGACTTAATAATCTCTCTAATCTCACTCTTTTTAGTAATCTTATAGTATAAAATAAGTGCCTCTAAAGGGTATGGGGTGTGGGTACTAAAAGGTGTATTTTTCTCATAGGTCTCATCTGCTGAGTAGACCCAATCGTAGTTCATTCCCCAACAGTAGCCAGAGAAGCCATAAGAGCTGTTCTCTATAAGCCAATTAATATGCTTCTCTCCATACTCTAGGTATTTTGGCTCTTTAGTCTGTTTATATCTTTTAAGTAGAGCAATGGCAGCTTGAGCTCTAGTAATAGGGTACTCCTGTTTGTAGTAGAAGTAACGGCTATTGTTGTTAATATAGAGGTCATAGAGAGTTAATACTCCAGCAGGGAGTAGACCTAAGTATTTATTTCTATAGTAGAGTTTTTTTATCTTAACCCCCAAATTGGTTTTCCAAATATCATAAGGGTCATAGGTCTCAAGCGTATTATGAAAAAGATAGTGTTTAAGCAGTTTATCTGTTGACATCTATATAAGTTCCTTTAAATGTTTTGAGAGGTTTTGAGCAACAACATCATTGGTTAAATATTTTTGTGCATAGTGGTAGTTGAAGCGACTCATCTCCTCTAATATAGTTCTGTTCTCTAAAATTTTTAAAATAGCATCTTCAATAGATTTGCTACTTTTGGGTTCAATAAAATAGCCCATCTTATCTTCTTGAAAAAATCGTTTAAGTCCACCTACTTTGGTGGTAATAACAGGTAATCCAAAGAGCATTGCCTCTAGTACAGAGATGGGTAAGCCTTCTGTATAACTAGGAAGAATATAGAGGTCAGCATCTGATAAAAGCTCAATCTTCTTATCTCCTTCGACATAGCCTGTTAGCTCTATATTCTCTTTTTTCTCAACCCTAGATTTAAGCTCCTCAAAGGCTTCTCCATCACCAGCAACAATTAGTTTTAGGTGTTTAGTTTTTTTATTAATCTGCTCAAACGCTTCGATGAGTTCAAAAACTCCTTTCTCTTTAATAATTCGTGAGAGAAAGAGGATTTTGGTAGTTGTACTATTTCTATATCTTTGAACTCTCTCTTCTAATAAGAAGTTTTTGGCTAAATTGGCATTAACTGTTGTGGTTATGACAACTACCTCTCCTTTGTAGCCCCACTCAACTATCTTCTCTTTAAACTCCTCTGAGAGTACAAAAATCTTTTTTGCTTTTCCAAAACTATTTAAGAAGAAATTGGTATATTTGAGCGTTACTTTAGCCTCAAACTCCAAATCCCAACCATGAAAAAAGACAATAAAAGGTAGAGCTTTTTTGCTTAGTTGTTTTGCAAAAAGTCCATCTCTAAAAAAACTTCTGTTTAGCAAGGAGGGGTTAATGATAGCTAGTTGAGTTTGGTTATTAGAACTCAACTCTTTGTGTACTCGCCATTGGTCATAGAGAGGTCCTAAAATATTTTTTCCATGACCTCCAATCTCTATAGTTTTAAAATGAAACTCATTACTTTTTTTAAACGCATCTAGCATAGAGTTCCAAAAGACACTAACCCCTCCTGGAGTTGAAAGGTTTCCGACGATTAACAGAATATTAGACATGTAACCCCTTTATTGTTTTCTCTTCTACTCTCTCTAAATACTCTAACTTAAGTACAGCAAGATAGATAGCTAGAAAAAAGACAATATTGAAGTAGAATCCACCTTGAAACATCATCATTGTAAGCATTCCTAAAAAGAGAGCCTTTGCTGTAGTGTGGTAAGATGAGGAGCGATTTCTTTTTAAAAAAGCATTAATTAAAAAGAGATAGCTCAAAAAGAGAGCCATACCAATCAATCCTTCTTGTTGTAGGGTTTGAAAAAACTCATTGTGTGCAAAGATTCTAAGTCCTACATCTTCATACATTTTATCTTTTGCATACTCTTCACCTAGTCCAATAAAGATAACAGAGAAGTCATCATCTAACCAATTCTCTACAGCTGACTTCCAAAACTCAAGTCGACCAGAACCTAGGTCTGATTTTTTCATATATTTGTTTTTGTCTTGAAATCTCATCTTTGCTGTCTCATTTGTATTGATAAGATAGATACTCCCTGCTACCAATACAATAGTTGTAAAGATGAGTAGTAGAACCTTTTTAAAGTTAATATTTTGAAGATAGTAGAACATTAATGTTACAAGATAAATCATAATACCTGTTCGCACATAGGTATCGATTAGCTCATAAAATGCTAGTAGTAAAAGAGCAATATAGAAGAGATTTTCAGATAGAGAATTCTCTCTTTTAATCTGCCCTGTAACAACAATCATAGCAAAAGCAATAGAGATAGAGGCAGAGTGAGGGTTAATAAAAGGTCCTACCAATCCAAACTGCCCATCTAATCCAAATGGCTCTAGGTTATACCCCTCTCCTAATGGTGTTAATATGCCAAGCATATAGGGTATAAAAGAGAGAATAATCAAAATAGCAAAGTGTTTAGCTAAAAAGAGTAGAGTCTCTTTTGATAACTTTAATATGAAAAATATATAAAGCATAGGGAACATTAGCGTCTTTGCAAAAATAGTAAGAGTGTTCATTAGATAGTCAAAAGAGCTATATGAGATAAGTACTTTAAATGCAAATACTATGCATATAAATGCAAACAGCTCAATCTGTTTTTTCTGAACAGTTGCATAGATAAGAGGAATAAAGAGTAGCCCCATCAAGGCAATTTTCCACAATATCCCAAAAGTTAATCCACCAATCTGTATTGGTTCTAAGTATAAAATAAGAAAGCCTATTGCATAAAAAAGGGTTAATTTTTTAATCATACAATACCCTTTCTTTTTAAGACTATAAGACTAGAGAGTGTCCAAAAGAGCATAGAGAGCATTAGAGCAATAGCTGCACCATTAATTCCATAGATAGGAATTAGTAGAGCATTAAATAGAATGTTTATTATTAGTGAAATCAGTAAAATTTTCATGAAAATATGCTGATTGTCAGTCATGTTCAAGATAAATCCAACAGGACCACAGAGTGACTCAGAGAGGTAACCAATAGAAACAATAAAGAGTGTTACAGTTGCAACAGTAAACTCTTGACCAAATAGTCCTAGAAAAAAATCTGAAAAGTATAAGATAACAATAAAGATAGGAATGGTAGTAATAGCAATGAGCTTCACTGAGTCTTTAAAGATTGATTTAACCTGTTGAGTATCTTTGTTACTATAGGCTTGAGCAACTTTTGGTGAGATATACCCTCCAATTGCCATAGGTATAAAGGTAATTATCATTGAGAGGCTAATACAGGCACCATAGATACCAACATGGTACTCATCTAGGTAGTATGAAATCATAAAACTATCTACATACCCCATTAGAAACATAACAGATGCAGTTAAAAACATAGGGTAGGAGTGCTTTAGTATCTTCTCTTGATATGCCCCTTTTGTAAATATAGATATATTACGTTTTTTTAGAAATCTATATAGAACAGCAATCAAAGAGAGAGTTATAATCATAATAGCACTAAAAAGAATATAGATAGGATTCCAATTTAGAGAAAAGAGGATTGAGATTGCTAGAAGTAGGGCAATAGAGCCATTTTGTGAAAGATTTCTAAAAAATGAGTATATTTTAATATCATCTAATGCTCTAAATACCTCAACAAGTACATTAAAAAGGGTATAGGGTAGAACCATTATTGCTAAAAGAGTAAGATAGGGGGTTGCCTCTATTGATTTAAAAAGATGTTCGTTTAGTACTCCTGATAGTAAAACTATTGCTATAGAGACTAAAATGCTTGTTATGAAGATAATTTTTAAAATAGATTTTAAAAAGAGAGATATATCCCTTCTCTCTTCTAATGTAGATATAATACGAACAACATATGTATCAAGACCTACTCTAGAGATAACAGTTGCTACCATTATAAGTGCAAAAGTAAGGTTAAAAATACCAAAAATTTCAACACCATAATATCTTGGAACCATAATATAGGTTAAAAAAAGTGAAGATGCACCCAATATCTTAAAAATAAAGATTATAAATGAACCTTTAAAAATCTCTTTCATGTTAAAATAGTATCCTAAAATTTATACAACATATTATCACAAATAATATTAAAAAAGAGTGATTGTTATCTTATTTCTTTTATGTAATATAAAAAATTTATATTAAATTTTTTTGTTAAATATAATATATTATTTTTTGCCTTAAACTCTGATATTAACTTATTATTCTTGTCAAAAAGTCCATATCGTTTAAGGCTATTTTTAATAGTAATTGTGATTTCTGCCTCTGTTAATGTTTTAGATAGTAGTCTAAAACTATCATCTCCCTCCATAGAGATTTCAATATTTGAACGGTTAATAAAGTAGTCTGCAACTTCATTGCAAGTTGCATACCATACATCTTTTTTTGAGAGTAGGGTAAAGATGTAGTTTAGATTGTCAATATCTGAGACAATATTAGGGTACTGAATAACTCCATCTGTACGATAAGGAGATGAGTGCTCTTGGATTGAGATAACTTGTCGGTTTTGGTATAGTGACTCTATATGTCTCTCTATGGTTTTTTGCTCAACAAGATAGAGATAGAGGCTCTTTAGGTATTTTCTTGTAAAGAGTTGTTTATAGTTTCTAAGAGAGAGTGTTGCTGCATCAACTGTTGTTGGAATGTCAACAACTCCTTGATTAAACTCTAAGTCATAATTATATTTTGTGTCATCTACATTTTTATCCCAAACAATACCGTCCCAGTGGTATGCCCACCACTTAAAACCACTTTTTGCAATAGAGTCTGGACCAAAATCTCCCTCTTCGTAACCACAATATTTACCCCCTGTTGGGTAGCTTCCAACTGCCTCTTTAAATAGCTCTTTTCCTCGGGCTATCTCTTTAAGTGCTTCATCTAAGCTACTAAAAGTCTCCCACTCTTGTAAAAACTCCTCATGTTTTACTGCTGCTTTTCCATGAGTAGTTCCATGATATGCCAACTCAACATTTTTATGTTGATGAAGATAGTTTAAAAACTCTATAAACTTTTTATCTTCTACAATAGATTTGTTATAGGTATACTCCTCCCCTAATGCCATAGGGGCTCTCTTATCTGTAACTAGAAAAAATGTTGTCTTTATCTTTGGAAATTTATCTAAAAGATTTTTAGATAGGAAATCCCACATAGAGTTTTTATCTCTACCATAGTGTCCCCAATCCTCACCAATCTGAAGCTCTTTAGAAGCACTCTGTTTAATGGCAATGTTTGCAATATCATCAACCATGAAAATCACGGGAGATACTGCATCATCTTTCCATTTTGCTATCTCTATCTTCATCTATTTTATTCTCCTATGGTATATACTTGGCTAAAGGTGTATGACTTTAATCCTAACTCATTTGCCACTCTCATAATATTTTTTAACTTTTCTGGAGAGATAGCATAGTGGTTGTTTGGCTCATTGGCTACTTGATGACCATATAGGGTAATAATCTCACCATTCTCTCTTGCTTTTATGAATGCTTGGGTTATCTCATCAAGTTCATTGTTGTAGGAGTTATCTATTCCATCTCCAGCTAAGATAGTATAGTGTTTTCCTTTTTTATGAAATATCTCATCAAGTTGATATAGTTTTCGGTTATCATCAGATGCTGTAGTTCGTAAATATGGAAAATAAGCTTTTACTGCATTATCATAAGCATCATTACGCTCTCCGAAAGGATAGGCAAAACTAACAGGATTAAACCCTGCATTTTTCATATTGTTATAAGCAGGTTTTATTTGAGAGTTTATATATTCATCGATACGATTTTCATCATAGTTAAAATCTTTTCCTACACCTTTATGGTTATAGGTATGAGAACCTATCTCATGACCATCTTGCTCTAAGGCTTTTAGTTTGTTAACCTCTGCTGTGCTTAGTGTATGAAAGTGGCTTACAAAAAATGTAGCTTTTGTGTTATATTTTAAATAGCTCTCTTTTAAAGAGTACCACCCATTAACATCATAGTCATCAAAGGTTAGAGCAAATCCTGCTTGGTGGTTTGCTGGTTTAAAAACATTAAAGAGTTCTAGGTCATCAATCTTTGAATCTCCTTTGACTCTTAACCCCTCTATAGAGATGAGTTTATTGCTGTTGTCAAAATATTTTATATCTGCATCAATATCTCTAATAAAAGTATGCCAATTTCCATCTGAAGTAGTCTCTCCTAGTCCATAAGAGAGTATGTTGTTTTGAGCATGTTTATAGCTAATTGGTTGGTTAGTATATCTGAGTTCTCTGTTCCCTTTTTGTGTCTTAACAAAGAGAGATACCTCAAAACTGTTACTACTTAAAAAACTAAACTTTAGATTGTGATGTGTTGTATCATTCCAAGAGCCATTTTCATCAGTTTTTGCACCAATTATATAGCTATTTGTTTCGTTGACTCCCTGAAATGAGATAACTCGACTTGCTTTTGCATTGTTGTATTGATTCTCTATAATAGCATTTTGAGGTCCACTTGCAATGTGCCATCTACTAATCTGTTGGTCTTCTGCACTCTCATACACCTTTTTAGGGCTACTAAAGAGTTCTAGGTTATCAATACTAGCAATAGCACGAATAGCAAAAGCATCTACGGATATAATTGTATTGGTTGGCTCTAAATCTTGTAAATCTTTTTCAAGATTGCGTATATGTCTATGCCATGTTCCATCTGTAGAGAAGTATCCAAGTCCATGTGTTACTGTGTCAGAATCGGTCTCCATAAACGATAAATCATTGTCGGTATATCTTAAGTAGCGTTCTCCATTTGGCGTAGAGACTGTAATATCAATAATATACCCCTCAGTGCTCTTTAGGTCAAAAAGAAGATTTTTATTGGCTGTATTGTTCCAACTTCCACCTATTTGGTACTGATTTTCATAGCTATCTGCTCCTGTAAATTTAATGACTCGACTTGCTCTATCAGTATCATATACATTACTTACAGTTGCACCACTTGGGGTGTTGTCTATAATACTCCATCTCTCAATCTTTTGGTCTTCAGCATCTTCATAAACAACTGATGTTTTAGGTGGTTCAGGAGAGTTTAGCGTAGCTTTTAATTGGTAGTTCGCTGTCTCAAAGCCATAAACACCAATAAAAATATCACCATTTTGTGTAGTATTTAATATACAGCTTTCACTTGTCTGGTCTCCATTTTCAGATTTACAATCATAGTTATCAAGTGTTGGTTTTGAACCCACTTTAACATATAAGTCAGCATCATTAGAGAGTTGATTTAGTAGTACATCTAGTATTTTGTTCTCTGTTGTCGAAATCTTATAGTACTTCATAGCATTTTTAACTATATTTCCATCAACAGGTATACCTGATTGAAGTGTAGTTGTTTGGTTATTTGGAGTAGAGAGGGTAGCCTTTACTC
Organism: Campylobacteraceae bacterium; assembly: GCA_026995985.1. Lineage (GTDB taxonomy): Bacteria > Campylobacterota > Campylobacteria > Campylobacterales > Sulfurovaceae > UBA1140. The sequence goes on along the minus strand of JALWNF010000123.1, from coordinate 7,628 downwards.
TATATTGAGCTGTCTCAAAACCATACACAGCAATAAATACATCACTATTTTGAGGTATATTTAAGAGACAAGTTTCACTATCTTGGTCACCATTTTCTGATTTGCAATCGTGGCTATTAAGCGTTGGTTTTGAACCTATTTTAACGTACAGGTCGGCATCAGCAGAGAGTTGGTCTAGTACTACATTTAAAGTTTGATTTGCTGTAGCTACAATCTTATAATATTGTGTATCTTTATGGTTGACTAAACCAATCTTTACCTCTCCAGAAGTTACTATAATAGTATTTGCCAATAGTGTATATGTAAATAGTAGAGTCAATATAATTAATCGTTTCATTGCTGTTCTCCTTTTAATATTTTATTTTTGTTTTTATGACAACTTTTACCATTTCCACAGGGAAAATTGTCCCAAATTTCAACATTGTCTATCCATTGGTCAATAGCTCTACTTGAGTAGTTTGTATAGGGCATAACAATACGAATAGGGTCTTTTATTTTTGTTTTTCCATGGTAATCTATAGCTGTTTTACCATTGATGCACAACCAAACCCTACCATTTTTTGCTTTGCCTCTTTTCCAAAATATTTCAACATCTATCCACTCCCCTACAGGCACAGGTACATCTCTATTTTCTCTCTCCCAATACTCTACATAGGGAACATCATCTAAAACAACATTGTCTCCATGCGCATACCAATAGAGTTTGCCATTTTTATCTTTATAGATATAGATTGCTAATCGGTAGTCACTAACTGTTTTAAACTCACTAAGTACAACCCAGCCCTCTTTACCTATCAGTTTAGAGAGATTTTTAGGATATTTTATTGAGTATCGAATGTAGAGTTGTTTGACCTCTTTGTCATTGGTCTCAATAAGATAAGGAACTTGGGTCCACTCATGCTCTTTCTTTTTGATAATTTGATGTAGAGCTTTACTCTTTTTATGGTCAATTCCAATAGTCTCTTCTATTTTATTCTCTACATAATGGTTGAGTTTTTTACTATTGACTATAATCTGAAAAGAGCCTATCTCTTTTGTTGTGTTCTCTTCTCTTTTTATCTTTTGCCACCATATAGGAGAATCATTACGTTGAGGTGCAAGAAGTACCACCTTTTCAAAGTTAGATTTATAGATGAGATTGGCACTGGAAGAGCTCTTTTCTTGAGAAAATAGATTAATAGTAAAAACTAGTAGTGAAGAAAAACTCTTTAATAGTTGTTTCATAAAAATAGCTCAATGTTATTAAATTTATACAATTTTAGCATAACAAGAGTTAAAGGAACATTTTTTAATAAAAAAAAATATATAAATAAAAAATTAATTTTTTATTTAAATAAAAATTAGAAAAAAAGCCTTATATTGTTATAAAATATGATATAATATTTAGAAATTGTAAAAATGAATTATTATAATCTATAAGAGGTAATATTTAAGATGGAACATAAGCAAGATAAAGGCGAATTAAATTTAGAGAAATTTTTTAAAATTATAAAAAGATATAAGTGGTTAATTATCTCTTTAACATTAATAATTACATTACTTATGTTTATTAAGCTATATTTTACACCTTCTATTTATCAGGCAAATGGTATTTTAGAGATAAAGTCAAAATCGAAAGAGGCAACACCTAATGATTTGCTACTAAATGCATTCTCTTTTGGTACTAATTCTGGTAAAACAGAAAGAGAGATAGAGGTTTTACAAACATTTCCAGTAAATAAAAAAGCTTTAGAGAAGGTTCACCTAGAGGTAAGTTACTATAGAACTGAGATGTATAAAGATATAGAGATATATAAAAATACTCCTATTACTATAAGCAATATAGATATTAAAAATAGAGAGTTGATTGGAAAAAAGTTTACAATTATTCCAAAGAAGAGAGGTTTTACTCTTAGTTATCCTTCATCTTCAATATTTTCAATATTAGATAATGAAGATGAATTAGAGAGTAAAGTATTTAATTATGATAAAGAGATAAAAACTAAAGATTTCTCATTTATTGTTCATAAAAATTTTGATTTTAAAGAGCCTATAAAGGTAAAATTTAATGGAGATAGTCGTCTTATTTTTGATGAAATAGTTAAAAAAAGATTAAAAATTTCACAGATTAGTCCAGATAGTCCATTGATTAAAATATCTTATGAAGATAATATTCCTGAACGAGCAAGTGCTTATATAGATGCATTAATGAATAGTTTTATTGAAGAGAGTATTAATGTAAAAAATGAACAAAATAATAAAATACTTGAGTTTATTAATGAGCGTTTAGACTCTATTCGTAAAGAGTTGGAGAATTCAGAAACTAAATTAAAAGATTTTAAAATTAAAAATAAGATTGTAGAGTCTTCAAGTCAAGCAAATAATTATATTGCAAAGTTAGCAGATATAGAGGTTCAAATTTCAGAAAATCAGTTAAAAGAGAAGCTCCTAGAGAATCTAATTATTTTTGCACAACACAATCAGATTTTAGACTCAATAGCCCCATCTCTAGCAGAATTAAACGATAAGCCAACTATTCAGCTTATTGAATCTCTACAAGCTTTGCAACTAAAGGAGGGAGAATTAAAGGTTGAGTATACAGATAAATTTCCTAAACTTATTAATATTAGAAAACAAATCTTGAATATTAGAAAAAAAATTATATTAAATATGAAAAATTTAAAATCTAGTATTAAAGAGAAAAGTAGTTTTTTATTGGAAAAAAAGAGAAAATTAGAACAGCAGATTCAGCACTTGCCTATTAAAGAGAAAAAGATGGTCAACATTAAAAGAGGGTATGAGGTATCCTCTTCAATGTATAACTATCTTCTTAAGAAAAAGACAGAGAGTGAGTTACTTATTGTCTCAACGTTATCTGATTATAGAGTAGTAGATAGAGCTCATACTCTGCATAAACCAATTAAGCCTAAGAGAACACTAATAATGATTGCATCACCTCTTGCTGGACTTTTAATTGGAGTTGTGTTGGCAATTATACTGCAAGGCTTTAATACTAAAATAAATAGTAAAGAGGAGCTAGAGAGTTTAGGGGATTATCCTCTTTTAGGTATTGTTCCTGAGCTTAACAAAAAGAGTGTTCAGCTAGAGGTATATAGTGAGAAAAATTCACCTTTTACAGAGAGCTATAGAACACTGCGTTCATATCTTCCTAAAAAAGATGAATCGGGCTTAGCAAAAGTTATTCTATTGACCTCTATTGAAGCAAATGAAGGTAAAACAACTATTACTGCAAACTTAGCTGCTATTACACAAATGGCAGGATACAAATCTATTATTTTAAATTTAGATTTACGAAAACCTAACTTGCATACCTATTTTGGTCTTAGAAATAGTAGAGGAATGAGTAGTTACCTAAGTGGAGAGGATACAATTCAGGATATTATCTTTGCAACCAAATATACAAACCTACATGTAATTACCTCTGGTCCAGTACCTGAAAATCCAGCTGAGTTGATACTCTCTCCACGACTTAATGAGCTTTTAGATATATTAAAGAGACGTTATGATTATATATTTATTGACTCTGCTCCTGTAGGTTTAGTAAGTGATACTATTCATTTAATGAAGTTGGCAGATTTAAATTTAGTAGTATTTAGAGAGGGTAAGGCTGAAAAATCTTTTGTATCTATATTGAAAGATATTAGTCAAAAGAATAATTTAAAAAATATTGGATTTATTTTAAATCATAGTAGTAGGAAAAATAGTAAAGATACTTATGGATATGGATATGGATATGGAAAGAGTTAAATAGGTGTGATGAGTATTTCACACCTACAGATATTATGCAGAGAGTGCAGCTTTAGAAGCCTCTGCAACTTTTGTAAATGCTTCTGGTGCATTCATTGCCATATCAGCTAAGATTTTTCTGTCAAGTTCAATATTTGCTAGTTTAAGACCATGCATAAATGTTGAGTAGTTCATTCCATTTAGTCTTGCAGCAGCATTGATTCTAACAATCCAAAGTCTTCTAAAGTCTCTCTTTCTCTGTCTTCTGTCTCTATAAGCATAAACTAATGAACGCTCTAACTGCTCTTTTGCTTTTCTGAAATGTTTTCTTCTTCCAGAGTAGAATCCTCTTGCTTGTTTTAATAGTTTTTTGTGACGTCTACGTCTAACTGTACCTGTTTTTACTCTCATTTTATTTCCTTTACCTAAGTACTATATTTTTACTGTTGGTGCCATTTTTAACTTTAAAAATGAACTTATCCTAATAATATTAGGAGTCTCTATTTGATTTTGTATCTAATTTTAAAAGTTAGATAATCATCTCTTTAATTTTTTTAGCATCTGCTTTGTCTACATATTTTGCTTTTCTATTAGCTCTATGGTGTTTACCATCTACCTTAGTCAAAATATGACTTCTATATGCAGTCCCTCTTTTGATTTTACCAGATTTTTTAACCTTAAAACGCTTTACAGCACCTTTAATGCTTTTCATTTTTGGCATAACTAGTTCCTTTTCGTTTATTACTCATAGAGAATGAGGTCGCGTATTATATCTAAAAATTATTAAATTGGAGAAGGAAGGCTCCCATTTAAGGGAGTTAGTAGTGTATATGTTAATTTTCTTTAATAACCTCAATGGTCTCAACAGCTTTAGAGACAGAGATGTTCTCTCCACTTTTTGCTTTTAGAAAGTTTACCCCTTTTGTTATTGGTTTTGGATTCTCTCCAACCATAACAGGTACTGCAAAAGAGCGAAGTTTTGGGTGTTGACCTGTCTCAACTTTTGTAAGCATACGAATATAGTAGAGTCCATCATGCTCTGAACGAACTTTCATGTTAATATTAAAAGATTTGTTATCTGGTGATATATCAAAACTTTGGTTAGTATCTATAGTGTCTACTAGTGTTAAGTTATCATCAATATTTATATTAACTACAACTTTTCCACTCTGTGCTGTAGTTGTTAGAGTAATATTAACATCTGCACTCTCATTAGCATCTACTTTTGTAGTTTTATAGCTCATATCTATTGGTGCACCTGGTTTGGAGTACTTTCCAACAGTTGTACCTTCAATAATAGTTTTCTCACCAATGCTTTTTACTGTAGTGGTCTCTTCTGGATCAATTTTTTTACTATTTGCATATATCCCAACTATAAGAAGTGGCATTAAGATTAATACTGCTTTTTTCATTATATTTTCCTTTTATATTATTATTAGTTTGAATTTTACCCTATTTTTTAGTTAATGCCTCTTAGTATTGAGGCATTCTTTTTGGTCTTCGTTTCATCATAGGTTTAACTAAGTTATCTCTTGTCTTTTGAAGAGTTCCCATACCTTTATTAAGAGCTACAACAAAACAGCTATTTTTAAAAGAGGCATCATAGACCTCTGCAATATACTCTCCAGGAGTTAAGTTGATAGTTAACTCATCACTACTAACTCCTTCAAGAGGAGACATACCCATAGATTTAAAAGGGTACTCTGCTTTATAGAGTACAATATCTGGGTCTCCATACTCTCCTCCATAAGGTTTTGCAGAGAATGTATAGATATCAGATGAGTCAATATTTACTCTAATATATGTACGATTTCCTAATTTGTTGTAAACACCAAATCTATTTTGATTACATTGGCTTATCCATTTTCCTACTTCTAATTTTCTATATACAGGTTTTGTAAACATACCTTGTGCCAAGTTTGTTCGGTAGTTACCATAGTTATCTTTAATAGTATTGATATTCTCTCCTGCAACAACACTATCTATAGCACTTTTCTTTGAAGGATTCTCTTTTTTAAGTGCTGTAATAAATGTAAAGATACTAGTAAAGGCATTTGCGTTACGCTCTTTATCTACCATGGCATTAAATATTGGTTTAAATCCTAGGTTTAAATTATCTGTTCCATCACTGTTTGCATCATATAAATCATAGAGTATTCTCTGCACAGAGGCCTCTGAGAACCAACCTGGATTTTCTGGAGTTGCACTCTCAATGTTCATATACCAACCAGTTGATTGATTTGGTCCAGAGGTATCAAAATAGATAGGGTCATCTGTTGCAATAGCTGACATAGCATTTCCAAACCCCTCACCAAATGCAACACGAATATCTAGTGCATCTCCTGCTGAGTGAGGTCCTCCAATAGAGTCTGAACGTGAAAATTTATCTTCAAAGAAGTGTGACCACTCATGAATAATAATATGGTCATCATACTCATCTGTATCTGAGTTTGCATCTCCAAGAATCCAAAGGTTATTGTTGCCATCATAGTTAGAGGTTACAATCTGTCCAAGGGCAGGGTCTCCTCCTGCTGCAACATTGTTTGGTGACCAGTTAATTAATAGGTGAGGAAATTTAATATTTGGATTAGCTTTAACTACCTTTTGCATAATTGTATTAATACTATCTAAAATAGCAAATGGTGCCGCATCACGTGAGCCTGAATAGCTCTGTCCGTCCCAACCAGAAGAGGCTCTTAAATCTCTTTTTGTTGTACCATCACCACTATTGTGAAGTCCTCCCTCAATAACATATTGAGCTTTCATATTTGTATTGTCTACAACTGACAAATCCCATACACCCTCTTTAAACATTCTTGCATAGACACGAATCTTTACATCGGTATTTTTAGGGACATAGAGAACATACTCTCCCTTATCATTAGTTGTTGTCTCGGCAAGTACTTGGTCATTCTCATCAAGTGCCTTAACCACAACATACTTAGCTGTTTTTGGTTGAATATTATCATAATCTAATTTTACTTCACCATAAGCACTAATTTTACTTGGAACTCTATCATAGGTTACTGTACCTATTATCTTAGAGCCTTCACCAACAGTTACAGGTTCAGGTTTACAACCAGTAAATAGTATTAAAGTTAGAGGAAAAATTACAAATAGATAGAGTTTTTGTAACATAGTAGACCTTTCTTATTTAATTTTATAGTTTAACATATATTAAAGTAAAAATCTATACTTATTTTTTATTATTTTTTGTTATTAAATAGAGTATCAGTTTTAATAACCTGAGTTCGATGGAATATCATATGCAGCTTGGAGTGAATTTATAAGATAACTTGAATATAAGATAAAAGAAAGAGGTAAAATACTACTAAAAATAGATAATTGGTTTCCATTCTATCAAATATGTTCATGGTGCAAATAGTGGTAAAAAAACTGCATATAAGAAAATAGACTTGTAAAGAGTGTGGTACTACTCATAAAAGAGATATAAGTGCCTCTATAAACATAAAAAAACTATGGATTAGGTCAAATAGATAACAGATGTAATGCAGTGAAATCCCGTAGCGAAGAGAGGACAAATATGGCTGGAACAGTCGTAATACTAGCCTGTAGAGTTCCTTCTGACGGGGTTTCAACAACTTAAAAGAGTTGTAGTTAGTCATGGTTCAATGAAGCAGGAAGCCCAACCATCTTTAGCGGTTGGATAGTTCACGAGTAAATAAGAATCAGTTAGAGCCTTTAGTGTAGCTTTTTTATATAAAATGTGTATAAATTAGTCACTCTTTACCTATAGTATGTATACTTCTCCTATAAAAAAATTAGGAGTAGTAATGCGTTTTATACTATTTTTTATGCTGTTTTTTTCACTCTATGCTCAGAGTGAAACTTTAAAAGTTGGGATTAAACCCTCTGAGCCATGGGTTATGTATGACAAAAAT
>JALWNF010000122.1 GCA_026995985.1 Campylobacteraceae bacterium | reverse complement strand
CTCATACAGTCGCCTTTAAATTAGACAAGAGCTATCTTTTTGGCTACTTAACGCTCTCTTTTTTAGCTGTCTACTCACGATGGCTCTTCTATCTACTCTCTTTTATTGCTCTACTATTTGCTCTTTGGTTGTTTATTTTGGTATTATAAGTTTATGAATAATAATCTTGAAAAATTTAAAGATATACCTTTAACCTATAGTTTAATGGCTGTGAGCATTTTGCTCTTTTTAATCTCTACTATAAGTGATGATATTACAGAAGTACTCTTTATGGCTGGTGCATTAGATAGTCATGCTGTTATTGTAAAGGGTGAACTTTATAGATTAGTTACATCTACCTTTCTCCACTCTGGAGGAACACATATTATTATGAATATGCTCTCTTTGTATATTGTTGGGAAGATGGTAGAGAAGCTCTTTTCTAAAGTTGCCTATTTGAGTATCTATTTTATATCGGCATTTTTTGGTGCTTTTTTATCTATGTATATACATATAGGAGGTTTTGCTGTTGGAGCAAGTGGAGCAATTTTTGGTCTTTTTGGAGCATTAGCAGGATTTGCATTTGTTCACAAAGATAGAATGCAAGAGCAGTTTAGGGCTTTTATGAAAGATTTTGGTGTTCTTCTTTTTATTAACCTAATCATTGGATTTATCTTTCCAAATATTGATGTCTCTGCTCATGTTGGTGGATTGGTAGCTGGTATGATAGGAGGATTTATTATAGCTAAAAATCCTAAGTTTGTTTGGGGATACTTAGTTGTCTCATTAATGCTGTTGGTATTGTTTTATAACTACCTAGTATCTCTTTATGCGAAGTTTATATTTATTTAGTCTCTTTTGTTTTATAGGGTGTGCAGTAAAGACTCCACCCTTAGAGTATCGTCAAGCTAAAATTATTACTTTAAAAAATATGCTTCTTAATCTAGGCTCAAGTGTAGATGTCTATGAGGCAGAAGATTTAGCAAGAAGTAGTGTTAACTATAGCTATCTTTTAGCTCAAAAATATAGAGCTATTGACTCTCCTTGGTTACATAATGCATTAGTTAATTTAGGGTTAAAAGATAGAGGTCTTTGTTATGAATGGGCAGATGATTTATTACATTTTTTAGTAAGAAAGAACTATAGAAGCTTTGCATTTCATACTGTAGGAGCCAATATTGGTTACTTAAATGAACACAATGCTATCTCTGTTTCATTAAAAGATAGAGGGATTACAAATAGTATTTTATTAGATGCTTGGCGAAACTCTGGAGATTTATATTTTGTTACAATAGAAAAAGATAAAAAGTATAAGTGGAGTGAACGATTTAGACTATATGGGATTTTACCACCACCAAAAGGTGGCAAAAGAGGTTTTTAGTGACCAGCTTGTTGTTTTGTTAATCCTTCACAAGGTACAGTCTCAGCAATTGGTAAGCTTGGGTCATCTGGGCAGATTTCAGCTACATCAACACAATCTGGACATTTTGGAATATTAGGTTTATAGCAACCTGTATGTCTTGGTTGTGGTTTTTGTACTACAACAGGCTCTTCAAATTTAGTCTTAACTTGAACTGGTAAAATATCCCCTCCTGCAAATGCAACTGCTCCTATAACCATTAAACTTAAAAGTAGTTTCATCGATTTCATCCTTTATAATAATTATTGTATTTGTACTTTATCATTATTTCACTTAATTAGTTTATTGATGTTTTTTTTAATTTGTTATTTTTATATTAATTTTAGGAAAAACTTGGTTATAATTTTAGCTAAAAAATTAAGTAGAAATATGAATTCTTGTAAAATCTGTAGTAGTTTTGCAACAAAGGTAGAAGATAAAGAGAAGTTATTAGATTATTATCGTTGCTCTTCTTGTGGATTTATATCACTAGATGATACTCATAGAGTAGACACAAAAAGAGAAAAATATCAGTATGACCAACACAATAACAGTTTAGAAAATGAGGGTTATGTTGCAATGTTTGAAGAGTTTATTGAACTCTCTTTTGCTCCATATTTAGAAAAGATTAAAACAGCTTTAGATTTTGGCTCTGGTCCTACTCCTGTCTTTAGTGAACTTTTAAAGCGAAGAGGATTGGAGGTTGATATTTATGATATATTTTATGCTCCTAAAAGAGTCTATGAAGATAAAAGTTATGACCTTATTACCTCAACAGAGGTCTTTGAGCATCTATCTAAACCCCTTGAAGTCTTTGAGCTTTTGAGTCAACATCTAAATCCTAATGGATATATTGCACTTATGACAAAGTTTCCACCATTAGATGATAATGAGTTTTTAAATTGGTGGTATAGAAGAGATGCTACACATATTAGTTTTTTTACACCTAAGAGTTTTGAGATAATGGCTAAAAAGGAAGGCTTAGAGTTGCTTAAAACAATTAATGGTAATATTGCACTGTTTCAAAAAAAAGGATAAGATGGTGAAAAAAGAGATACTACTTTTAGTAATAGGTATAACTATTTTTATAGGGTGTGAAAAGAAGCCTTCTTCTCCTACTTCTCCTACTGATATTAATATAACAGAAGAAAAAAATAGTTCATTAACTACAGCAGTTGTAGAAGATAATGATATTTTTGATTGGCAACAAAATGATGAGTTTTTTCAAGAGGGGATAGCTTCTAAAATAGTTGTAGTCAAATCAAAACGTGTAGCTGTACTATTTGATGAAGATGGAAATATGTTGAGTAGACATAGAGTCTCTTTAGGAGAGAATCCAATAGGTCCAAAACGAGAATCTGGTGATAAAAAGACTCCAGAGGGTGTGTATCATATTGTCGATATTCGTTCTGACCCTAAGTACTATAAAGAGATTCTTATCTCTTATCCAAATAGAGAAGATATAGAGGCTTCAAGAGCTTTAGGTGTAAATCCTGGTGGAGGAATTACTTTTCATGGACAAGTACCTTGGAATTGGGACGGACATGGAGATGACTATACTTTGTCACATGATTGGACTATTGGTTGTATGGCATTGACAAATAAGGGAATGGATACCCTATGTTCAAGTGTTAACAAAGATACTATTGTAGAGATTAGAGAATAAAAACTTAAATTTAATGGAGTCTAATGGCTTCAAATTTCCTAAAATTTCTTAATTTTTCCTGTTTTTCTCAAAAATTCATTTAAAATTCATTCATAAACCACAAATTTTACTTAAAAATAGTTAAATTAGAAGAAAATTAACTTATATAACTAAAAGTATACTTTGCTATACTCATCTTGCAAAAATCAAAAAAAAGGAAAAACCCATGAAAAAAGATAGACATTTTGTAATTGGTGATGTTCACGGCGAGTATGATATGCTTTTAGAACTTATAGATAGGCTACCTAAAGATGCAAAATTAATTTTTGTGGGTGACCTTGTAGATAGAGGTAGAAAAAGTCGTGAGGTAGTAGCATTTGTAAGAGAGAATGCTTTTGGTGTGGTTCGTGGGAATCATGAGGAGTATATGGTAGAGCATGGAAAGCAGTTTTTAGAGTCTCTTGAAAGATATGAAGAGCCAAATCTAAACAATATGTGGATGTATGTTGGTGGTGTACCAATGTTACAATCTTATGGTCTACTACAACGTATTAAAGATAAACCCTATGTAGTTTTAAAAAATTCTGACAATATTGAAACACTAAAGAGAGATTTAGAGTGGATTGAGTCTCTGCCTATCTATTTGGAGTTAGGGAAGTTTGAGGGTTATGAACTACCTGTAGTGGTGAGTCATGGAAGTATTGGTAGCTTTTGGCACTTAAGAGATAGCAGACCTGACCATTTAGAGTTTTATGCAATGAGTAATCGAAATAGACCATCTGTTGATGCACCTATTTTTAATATCTATGGGCATGTTAATGTTGATTCTGTTGTCATTGGACACAACTTTGCCTCAATAGATACAGGTTGTGGAAAGTCTTATGGGGCAAAGTTAAGTGCATTTTGTATTGAAACAAAGGAGGTGATTGAGGTCTGTAAAGAGTTTGCGTAGGGACAACCTCTGTGTCAGCCCATATTTCAAATGCCAACAAAGTTAAAAAAGGATAAAAAATGAAAAAACTAATAGAATTAGTTGCCCACAAACACCATATAGACCTAAAAAGAGGCGAAGCCAAATATATGGATACCGATTGGCTACTTAATGCTATTATAGATGAGGTAAAGGAGGTAAAAGATGAGATAAAACCAAATAATGTAGCTCATTTAGAAGATGAGCTAAGTGATATTTTGTGGGGGTGGTTAACCCTTGTAGAGAAGTTAAAAGATAGAGGGTATGTAACCTCTCATGAGGCAATTTTACAAAGAGCCTTAAAGAAGTATGAACATAGGATTTTACCTCTAAAGGGTGATGAGAGAGATGATGCTATTTGGGAAGAGCTAAAGGCTCATAAAAAAGAGGAACTTGAGAGAGAAAGAGTAAACTCTTTGAAAAAGAGTTAGCTTCTTTTATCTAGCTCATTACGACAAGAGACACAATACTCAGAAAACATCTGAATTTTGAGTCTCTCAATGTCGATTTTCTCCTCACACATACTACATATACCATAAGTTCCTAAAGCTATTTTGTTAAGACTTCTTTTAATCTGACTAAGAGTTCTCTGTTGCTCTCTTAAGATAGTATTGCTTGTAAGGTTGTCTATGGCTATAGATGCATGGTCACCTTCATCTTTAGCTTCATCTGGATTATTTAGCTCCTCTATTCTTCTTTTTAGTCGTGTCTCTATCTTCTCTTTTTGTCTCTCTAGCTCCTCTTTAAAATAGTTTAACTCCTCTTGACTTAGTTGCTCTTCACTATTTTGGTTATAATAGTTATTATCTAATGCTACTGTCATATTATCTTCCTTTAATTAATTATTTAGATTTATATTTTATTAAGTAAATGCGATATAAATGTGATTATTTTGAGTTAGTTTAAATAAAAGATAAAAAGTTCTTAAAAAGAGTGTTAAATATAGTTAAAGCCCATATTTTCTTGCTTTAGAAGTAATTAAATCTATTTTTTTTGTTTAATTTAGTTAAAATGATAAAAAGCTATTAGAAGGATAAAAGTATGAAAAAAGTTATATTTGTCTGTCTTGGAAATATTTGTCGTTCATCATTAGCAGAGGGGTTTGCAAGGAGTAGAGCTAAAGAGTTAGGTTTAAATCTTCAAGTAGACTCAGCAGGTCTATCTACATATCATAATGGAGAACCACCGTGCAATTTATCTATTAAGATTGCTAAAAAACATGGCATTGACATCTCAAGTCAACGCTCTCAACATGTTAGTGAGTTTAATTTAGCAAGTTATGATTTGGTTGTAGCTCTTGATGAGAGCAATAAGCAGGAGCTTTTGAGTATGGGGTTGACCAATGTAAAGAAGATGGGTGACTTTGGCTTTGGGGGTAAAGATGTGGCTGATTTGTACTATGAGCCACTAAAAGAGGAGGAGGTCTGGGAGATGATAACTGTTGGGGTTGAGGAGATATTTAGAAAATATTGCTAAAATATGACACAAAATTAAAATAATTTATAAGGAGTATTTAAAATGAGTAAAAAATACATATCTTTAGCTGTAGTAGCACTATTGTTGAGTGCATGTGGAGGTAGTTCTTCTAGTAAAAATGATGGAAAAGGTTCTATTGATTTAGCTAAATATTTGCCTAGTGAGTCAATGACTAAAACTTTTAGTTATGTAGAGAGAGATGGTGATGATGTTGATACTTCTCATTATGATGAAATTATTGATGTTAAAGGAGATACTATTATAACAACAAGAGATGAAAATGTTGTAGAGAAGACAGTTATATCTGATAAAAATATTACAATAATATCATTTGATGATGATGAAGATGATGATTATGAAGATGATTATGAAGATGATTATAAAGATGATTTTAAAGAGATAGATAGTTTCTATAGATATGTTGATTTAGGAGATACCATTTTTACAAAAGAAAAGAGATATACTAAAAATAATGATTTGGGTAAAGTTACTATAAACTTAAACTCTTCTTGTCAGCTTAAGAGTAAAGAGTCTAAATTTGAGAAAAATGACCATATATATAAAGGGGATTTATTGAAAATAGAGTGTATTAGTAAAGGTAAAGTAGTTTTTGATATTAAACAGACTCTTTTAGATGCAGGTGTTGCACAAGATTTAAATGGTTCACACAATATTTATGATACATCTTATATCTATTTTAAAAGAGGTATAGGAGAGGTTGCATTCATAGATGATAATTGTGTTCCAAACAAGAAACTTCCTATGGTTGTTAATGATAAAGCAGACTCTAAAGAGTGTATAAAAAAACAGTATGAGTATAAGTTCTATCTTCCTTAATTGATAATTTTTGCCTCATTTTTAATGAGTAATTTTTTTTATTTATAATGATATAGACCGAGTCTTTTTAACAGGTGGTTCTACTCTTGTTCTTGCCATTAAGAGTCTCTATAGAGAACTCTTTAGCGAGGATAGACTTGTTCATACTGATGTCTTCTCTAGTGTTGGGTATGGGTTGGCTCTCTATGCTGGTGAGGTTTTTGAGTAGTTATATAGAGAGGTGCATTAAAAAATGCACCTTTTCTACTACTGTTGTGTAGATATAGCTTTTTGCTCTTTTCCTTTAGCATCAACCCAAATATTTGGTACAGCACCACCAGGGGTTAAGAATATTTGAGCATCTTTGTTTACTTTTAGAGCCTCATTGAACTTGGCTTGAGTCTTAATCTGCTCTAGTTGAAGAAGTTCAATGGTTAGAGAATTTGAAATAAGTTTGTTTGCTTTAGCTTGTTCTTCTGCTACAATGCGAATCTTGTCTGCTTGACCTTTTGCTTCAATACGTTTTTTTTCAGCCTCACCACGTGCAATCTCTGCTTTTCTTTGGGCTTCTTGTTTTGCTCTCTCTTTTTGTTGCTCTGCAATAGTTACATCTTGTTTAGCTGCTTGAACCTGCTCTATTTTCTCTTTAATTTTTGGAGGAAGAACAATATTTCTTAGCTCAACAGATGCTAAGATAACAGGTTTCCCCTCAATAGACTCTACCTTTTGTGTTACTTTTGTCTGAATGGCTGTTGCAATCTCATTTCTCATAACAGGTAGTTTCTCTGCTGTATACTGTCCAACGACATCACGAACTACCTCACGAACTTTTGAGTTAATAATTTTCTCTTCCCAACCTGCACCCCATTTTTCAATAGTTTTTGGAGCAGTTTCAGCTCTAAGTTGGTACTGAACAGCAAGGTCGATATGAACAGTAAGTCCTCTTTTATCTAAGACAGGAATAGCACGGTTACGCTTTAATCCACCCTCTAAATCATCGATTCCTAATGCTCTTTTTGAGTTATAGTTGTCACCTGCCATCATATTGTTCTCATCTGAGTAGATAATCTGCCTCATACGAGTATTTACCTTAATAATAGTCTCAATAATAGGAATGTAGAAGTGGAGTCCTGCATTAAGAGGTTTTTCATCAAATTTACCTGTGTGTACTTTAATTCCTACCTCACCAGAGTTAATGATTTCAAATGGTTTAAATAGAATCATAGCTCCAATAATAGCTATAGCAATAAATATTAAAGGTGGAGTAGATTTGCCTCCTCCACCCATATTACTACCTCCACCTCCATTGTTACTAGGTCTGTTTGGTATCTTTGTTCCGCCACCACTAATGTTGGGTTGCTTCTTCTTAAAATAGTCATTCATATCTGCTGGCATATTGACTCCTTATATATAGGTCAAATAGTGTTTATATTTTTCATCTCTTCCAAATACAATGTCAAAGTATTTACTCTGAATAATCTCAGTAATTGGTCCACGAGAACCACTACCAATAACTCTAGCATCAACCTCTCTAATAGGAGTAATCTCTGCTGCTGTTCCTGTTAAAAATGCCTCATCAGCAACATAAATCTCTTCACGGCTTACTCTTCTTCTTGTTACAGTGTAGCCCATATCTTGGGCTAACTCTATAACAGTCTTTTGAGTAATAGAGGCTAAAGAGTTGTCATTTGGTGGGCTAATAATCTCTCCATCTTTTACCATAAAGAAACAAGCTCCACTAGCTTCAGCTACATACCCTTGGTCATCAAGTAGTAGAGCTTCATCGTAGCCACACTCTATTGCTTCAAACTTTGCCATTTGAGAGTTTAGATAGTTGGCTGTTGCCTTTGCTTTTCCCATATTTGAGGTATTTGCAGGTCTACTCATAGAGGCAATCTTAAGTCTAATACCAGACTTTAACCCCTCTTCTCCAAGATAAGCTCCCCACTCCCAAGCAGCTATTACTGTCTCTACAGGAGCTCCTTTATGATAAAGTCCCATGACACCATAACCTAAAAATGCAAAAGGTCTAATGTAAACATTGTCTCCTGTAAACTCATTTTTTCTTAAGAGTTCAACTTGAGCTTCATTGAGCTCCTCTACAGAATATGGAATATCAATTAGAGTCATCTTAGCTGACTCTTTAAGTCTTTTTGTATGGTCGTTTAGTCTAAAAATAGCATAACCGTTGTCTGTCTTATATGCTTTAGTTCCTTCTATTACACCATTTCCATAGTGTAGAGTGTGTGACAATACGTGAGTTTGTGCTTCATTCCAAGCTTTAAACTCACCATTCATCCAAATATATTTTGCTGCATCCATCTGTGCTTTGCTCCATTCTTTAATTAATCGGAACATTTTAGCTAAAGTCGTGTTAAACTCTCTTTTTATTAGGACTCTCTTCATAGCTAAGTTACAAACCTAAATTTGAGGGAATACCATATCTACATTAGAGTTTTTTTTAAATATTTGTTATAAAACCTTAATAATCACAATTAATACACAAATAGGTTCTAAACTATCGATTCTGTAATATAAAAAAACATTAAAGGACAAGAATGAGCAAAATATGGACAGTATTAGGGATTGTACTAATAGGAACGGTAGCATCAGCTAATATGGACTCTAAAATAGCTATATGTAAGGGGTGTCATGGTCAAGAGTTTGAAAAAAAAGCAATGGGAAAATCTAAGGTTGTTAAAGATATGAGTAGAGCAGAGATAATTAAAGCGTTGAAGGGGTATAAAGCAGGAACCTATGGTAGAGAAATGAAAAGAACAATGGAGGGGCAAGTTAAAAAGCTTTCTGATAAAGAGATTGATAAGATAGCTTCTAAAATTAAAAAATAGATTATTTTTTTAATGGACAAGTATTAACTTGTCTATTCTCTTTTAAATTTCATACTTTATCTATTCTCTTTTGCTTAATTTTGTTATAATCACTTATCTTTAAAATTTAGGATATAGCAATGTTTGGAATATTTCAAAGTAATCAGCAGATAAATGATGCAAAAATTTTTATGGGAAGTAGTGAAGAGACAAGAGATGTTCTAATAGAACGAAAAAATCCCTATAGCAAAGAGGTTGTCTCTAGAGCCCCTTTATGTAGTGTAGAAGATACAAAACGTGCCTTAGAGATTGCAAAAGAGGCATCAAAAGAGACAAAAAAAGCTCCTCTTCATCAACGTATCTCTTGGCTAGAAGATGTTGCTAATATGTTAGAGGAGCATAGTGAAGATATGGCAATGACACTTGTAAATGAGGTAGCAAAACCTATAGCCTTTGCACGAGTGGAGGTTGAGAGATGTATTGAGACTATTCGAATTACAGCTAAAGAGCTTATTGCTTTGCATGGTGAGACTATACCTACTGATGTTGCACCTAGTGGTAAAAAGACAATAGCCTACTTTAGTAGAGTTCCTGTAGGAGTCGTTGCTTGTATTACTCCTTTTAACTTTCCTCTAAATCTAGTAGCCCATAAGATAGCACCTGCACTAGGGGCAGGAAATGCTGTTGTTTTAAAACCAACTCCTGAAGCACCTTTGACAGCCTATAAGTTGGCTAAACTATTTAATATCTCTCAATATGCAATCAAAGATGCACTAAGTGTTGTCTATGGTGATGTTGAGGTAGGAAGTACATTGGTAAAGAGTGCTATTCCACGTGTACTCTCTTTTACGGGGTCTGTTCCTGTTGGAAAGATTATTACACAACAAGCAGGGATTAAAAAAATTAGTTTAGAGTTGGGTGGAAATGCTGCTACATTTATAGATAAATCAGCCGATTTAGAGTACTCAGCCTCTCGCTGTGCCTTTGGAGCATTTGTTAACTCTGGTCAGGTCTGTATCTCTTTACAACGGATATATGTTCATGAGGATATTTATGAAGAGTTTTCAGAAATTATGGCTCGTGAGACAAAGACTTTAAAAGTAGGTTCCCCTTATAAGGAGGATACCTTTATGGGACCATTGATTGATGAAGAGTCTCTTCATCGTGCTAAAACATGGGTAGCCTCTGCTCAAAATGAGGGTGCAAAACTCTTAACAGGAGGGGAGGTTGTTGATGGTAGTTTTACTCCAACTATTGTGGCTGATGTAACTGATGATATGAAGATTGTCTGTGAAGAGGTCTTTGCTCCTATTGTCTCTTTGGTTAAAGTCTCTAGTTATGAAGAGGCGATAGCTAAGATGAATAATTCACCCTATGGACTTCAATTCTCTATCTTTACTAATGATTTAAAAATAACACAGCGTTTTATAGATGATGCTCAGTGTGGAGGAGTAGTTGTTAATGATATTCCTACTTTGAGATTTGATGTTCAGCCTTATGGGGGCTCAAAACTTTCAGGAGTAGGTCGTGAAGGTCCCCGTTGGGCACTAGAGGAGTTTACTGAAATAAAAAGTGTAGTGATTTGTTAATAGCTTGTTATTTTTTATTAATTATATAAAGTAAATAAGTTTCAATAAAGATATGTTATACTATGTTAAAGGAGTACATAATTTGAGGAGGTTTATGTATGTTAGAAGAGTGGATTTTAGGAGTAGATATGGTATCACAAGGGGGATTTTTAGATACTAGAGCTTCATATTTAATAGATATAATTATCTCCTTTTTAGTTACATTACCTATAGCTACTATATGTTCAATTTTTTTTGTAAAGAGAGGATACATTAAGATACATCAGTTTTTACAAATCTCTCTATTTTTCATTACTATAGGTTCGCTATCTATATTTGCTTATACTGTTCATTATATAGAGGGTTTTGATTATCTTATAAGAAAAAGTAGTATAAATCCCAATATGGCATTTGCTATTTTAACTATACATGTACTAAGTGTAATTACTGCTACGATGACATGGTTTTTAACAATTTTTTATGCTATTAATGATAAAAAAAGAAGAGCTTTACCAGGTGTTTACTCTGGACCACATAGAAGAGCAGGTTGGCGTGTTTTATTAAGTATAGTTATGGTGTCAATTACATCATTAGGTATCTATTGGGTTTTATATATTGCGTAATGAAAAAAGTTGCACTATCTGCCTGTCTTATGGGCTGTTCATGTCGTTATGATGGTAAAGAGAATCTAAATAGAGCTCTTCTTAAAGAGCTATCCTCCTACGAAATTATTCCATTTTGTCCTGAAGATTTCTGTTTTGGTACACCTAGACCAACTATGGATTTAGTATATAATCAAGATAGAGTAGAGGCTATATCAAATAAAAATGGTGAGAATCTATCTAAACCTATTATAGATTATGCCAAAGAGTTTTTTGAAAAAAATCCAGATATTGAGCTCTTTATAGGTAAAGATAGGAGTCCAAGTTGTTCTGTAAAGAGTGGTAAAGTATATGATAAAGATAAAAATCTACTCCATACAACAGGTACAGGTCTTATGGCAAAGGTAGCATTAGATTTAGGCATAGAGTCTTGGGATAGCGAGGCTTATCTTACTCATAACTCTTAAACTGTTTTATCCAATCTTTATCTTCCTCTTTTAACCTGCCAACTCTGTTTAAAAGGTTTGCTTTTATAGATTCTAAATCTTTAACTTCCAAATACTCTAAATAGTTTGGATTTATCTCTAGTTTTTGCTCTGGATTATAGGCTAAAAGCCTCTCTATCTCTTTAAGTAATTCTTCTTTTGTTTTCATTTCGCTATACTACCATAAAAATTTTAGGTGTGACCATGTCACACGTCAAATATGTATGGAAATTTTAAAATTTTATTGTGTTTAGTTTTGGCATGTGACATGGTCACACCTATGGATATAAAGGATTAAATATGTTAGAAATTGGCGATACCATACCAGATTTTTGTCTACCCAATCAAGATGAAGAGGAGATATGTTTTAGAGATGTAAAAGGACGGTGGATAGTTCTCTACTTCTACCCAAAAGACAACACTCCAGGTTGTACTACAGAGGCGTGTGACTTTACAGAGGCTCTACCTGATTTTACAGCACTTGAAGCTATTGTTTTAGGGGTTAGTCCTGACTCTCCTAAAAAGCATAGAAACTTTATTGAGAAAAAAGGTTTAAAGATTACACTTCTTGCTGATGAAGAGAAGGAGTTGTGTAAAAAGTTTGGAGTGTGGCAACTCAAAAAGAACTATGGTAGAGAGTATATGGGTGTAGTAAGAAGTACATTTTTAATTGCACCTAATGGAACATTGGCCTATAAGTGGGAAAAAGTAAGAGTTAAAGGTCATGTCAATGAGGTTAAAGCAAAACTAGAGGAGTTAAAAGCACTGTAGGGTGTTTTCTTCTGAAAACACCATTATTAAAATATTAGAATGGGTCAATATCTTCATAAGGGTTTGTTTCAGACTTAGTTGCAGCAGGAAGAGGAGAAATATCTGTAAAAAGTTCTGTTCTAACTCCATTTTTCATATTATAAACACCCTCTGGAACTTTAAACTTCTTAGGTAAATTAGGATACATCTTATATAGATGCTTAAAGAAGTATGCAAATGCAGGAGCAGCAGCTCCTCCACCTGTACCACCACGTCCTATAGGTTTATTGTTGTCTCTACCTATCCATACAATAACCTCTTCAGCAGGGGAGTAGCCACAAAACCAAGCATCGACATTTTTATTGGTTGTTCCTGTTTTTCCTACTACCTCAACTCCTGGAACTTGAGCATTTCTACCTGTACCTCTAAGGACAACATCTCTTAATATACTTGTCATAAGATAGGCTTGAGGTGGTGTTGTAAAGTTCTCAATCTCTTGAGTTTTTCTCTCATATATAACTGTCCCATCACGAGCAAGAACTTTAGTAACAAGTCTAGGTTCTATCATGTGACCACCATTTGCAAATGCAGAGTAAATCTGTGCCATCTTAACAGGGCTTATTCCAAGATTTCCAAGAGAGATAGACATATCATGAGGAATATCTTTAATATTGAGTTGTTCTAATTTTTCAAGGATTCTCTTTAGTCCAATCTCTGTAACTAAGTTAATAGTAGCGAGATTTCTAGAGTGAACAAGAGCCTCACGAAGTTTTATAAAACCTTCAAAGTTATTTTCATAATTTTTAGGTCTCCAAACTTTACGTTTGCCATTACTATAGTATTGGAATGTTCTAGCAACATCGGTTAGTTCTGTAGCAGGATTATAACCCATATCTAAAGCAACTTGATATATAAATGGTTTAAAGGCAGAACCAGGTTGTCGCTTCATCATAGTAGCACGATTGTAAGCAGATTTTTTATAGTCAACTCCACCTACCATAGCTTTTATATTTCCTGTATGGTTTTCAACAACTAGTATAGCTCCATTGAGAGTAGTCTTTTTAGGATTTTCATGACGCTTTTTTGCAATACGTCTATGAGCGTAGCGTAATGCCTTTCGTGCCAATTTTTGCTGTTTCATATCAATACTTGTATATATAGTATATCCACCGCGATATATATCTGGAAACTCTTTTTTAAGTCGTCTAACTACCTCATCAGTAATATATGGTGCAATATTTTGAGTTAGTGTATCTTTATAGATAGTTGGTATCTCTTTTATAGCATCTAAATATGTCTCTTCTGTAATCCAACCTAGTTTTCTCATACGAGCTAAGATAGTTCCTGCACGTGTAAGTGCCTTGTCTAGGTGACGAGTAGGGTCATAGGCACTAGGAGCCTTCATGAGCCCAGCAAGAAGAGCTGACTCTTTTAGTGTTAGCTCATTTAGGTTTTTTCTAAAGTAACCTCTTGCAGCAGTTTTAATTCCATAATATCCATGTCCAAAAAACATCTCATTAAGATAACGCTCTAAAATCTGCTCTTTTGTCAGTTCATTCTCTATCTTCATAGCTAAGATAGCCTCTTTCATTTTACGGGTATAGCTCTTTTCATTATTTAGGATAGTATTTTTAACTAACTGTTGTGTTAAGGTACTTCCCCCTTCAACTTTATGTCCAGCTTTAAAGTTTCTAAGGGCAGCTCTAATAATAGCATCAGGGTTAACACCATTGTGTTCAAAAAAGCGTGTATCCTCAATAGCAACTAGAGCCTCTACTACATAGCCAGGAATCTCATCGTAAGTAGCATAGAGTCTATGTTGTCCTTTAAATACGTAGGAGATTTTATTGCCTTTATCATCTAAGATAACAGAAGAGGTAGGTGGATTATAGTTAATAAGCTTGTCTGCATCAAGTTTAATCTCATTATAAGCATAAATAAAGGCAATAAATAGAGCAATAGTAAAAATGAGTGCTAAAACAATAGAGCCTTTAATTAGTCGATTGACCATAGAGTATCTCCTTTGAAAAAGTAGATACAGATTATAACGTAATTTATCTATTTTTGAGATTTTGGCACAACTCTCTAAGTTCTCTTTTAGAACTTCCAAGACGAGGAATAATCCGTAAAATAGGTCTATTAACGGTGGGTTGACGAATTGCTCCTACTAAAAAATTTTTTTCTATTAACTCTTTTTGTTTTACTATAGTAGCTTTATTTGAAGGCATCTCCAATGGTAAAATAAGTGATTTCATCTCTATATCTAACTCTCTTTTAATTATATTATGACGTTTTTTAATACGCTTTATATACTTTTTACTATTTTTTGCTACATGTTCAATATTTACAAGAGCCAAAGCTGTATCTATTACTGATGGAGCAGTAGAGTATATAATAGGTTTTCCACGATTGACCAAAAAAGAGAGTATACTAGATGAGGCTAATATATAAGCTCCATAACTCCCATATGCTTTTCCCAAAGTTCCCATCTTGATATGTCTCTCATGAGGAGTAATATTATAATATTCAAAAATTCCCAAAAGGTGTTCACCAATCACTCCAGATGAGTGAGCCTCATCAACTATCATCAACGCCTCATACTCATCGGCAATCTTAAATATCTCTCGGTCACATAAACCACCACTCATAGAGTAGACCCCCTCTACAGCAATAATCTTACGACCACCACTAAAGCCATTAAGCTT
This sequence comes from Campylobacteraceae bacterium, assembly GCA_026995985.1. Classification (GTDB taxonomy): domain Bacteria; phylum Campylobacterota; class Campylobacteria; order Campylobacterales; family Sulfurovaceae; genus UBA1140. The sequence goes on along the minus strand of JALWNF010000122.1, from coordinate 1,375 downwards.
CTCTCTTAAATCATTAGGGTCATTGTGTCGAAACTTTACAACTCTATCTCCTAAAAGAGATGTAGCCATCATACCACTAGCATGATACTCCTCATCTATAAAGAGCATATCTTTTTTACGAATAAGTGCTTCAATTAGAGCCATATTGGCTAAAAATCCAGAGCCTACAACCATTCCCTCTTCAAATCCATTTAATCTTGCTAATGTCTCTTCAAAACGTCTATGAATAGGGTGGTAACCATTGACTAACATACTTGCTTTTGGTGCATGAGTGTTGTACTCATTAACAAGTTTTAGAGCTTTTTTTAACTGTTTTTTAGAGTTAGCTAACCCCAAGTAGTCATTAGAAGCAAAGTCTATTAAATCTTGACTCCAAACTCTTCGTTCTCTAAATCTATTTGCTTTTTTTAGGGCATTTAGTTCTTTTTGGTACATCTTTTATCTCTTATTTAGTTATTTATATAAGTAGGAGAGTTTATCATTTTATTTGTTAGAGTGGCTTTGTTTTAATGCTAGTATGCTATACTTAAATATAAGTTAAAGTAAAAATAATAATAAGACAAAATTATGAATAGAGTACTTAAATTGGTAATATTGATTAGTTTTATCTATATCTCTCTTAGTGCAGAGAACAATAGCTCTATAGAGACAAACATAACTGCAATAGATACAAACATAACTACTATAGAACAAAATTCTACAGTAACAAGAGAAGAGATAACTAAAAAACATCTAGCTGAGCAGATAGCTAAAGAGAAAAAGTTTGCTAAGGAGCAGAAGTTCTATCAAGGAGATGAGTATAATTTGTCTACTCATGAGATAGATGAAAAGTCACTAGACTCAATCAATGTAATTGAGCCAGAATATGACTTTAGTATGGACCATGTTTATGATTAAATATTTAGTCCTATAACCTCAAATCGATTATCCTCACGCCGTCTAAACTTATAGTATTTAATCTCATCAGGCTTAGCATAGACAGGCTCAGGAGTAACAAAGACAATCCTAAACCCACGAGAGTTAGCAAAGGCTCTTAGTAGGTCTTGGTTATGGCTGTGCAGACGTGATACTTCATCTAAAATTAAGAAGAAAGTAGACTCTTTTGCATTTATATAGAGTCCTAAAATAGAGACAGCAAGAGCCATCTTAAGTAAGATAGTTCCTCCTGTTGAACTCTCATTTTTAATCTGCGTTACATTGGTTTTAGTTGTTCCATTTTCTGTGAACTCTAGCGAGAGGTCAATGGTGTCTAGCAGGGTAATAGCTCCACCTTTTAGCACCTCTTTTATCTCTGTAAGCAGATTTGCAATTTTTTGTAAATCTTGGTTGGTTTTAGGCTTGTCAAAAAAGAGTGAATCCTCTTTGTCTATAATAG
>JALWNF010000121.1 GCA_026995985.1 Campylobacteraceae bacterium | reverse complement strand
TCTTTTCGTGTCACTAACTCATTTGGTTTTACAATTTTGCATTTTTTAGCATAAGATGGTTTTTCAAACTCTTTAGGAGTAAAATCTTTACTATCTATCAATTCATTTTGGCTACAATACTCCAAAGATTCTCTCGTCAGTTTCTCTTTGATATCGATGGAGTCACTTAAAATGGCTTCTTCTAACACTTTATATAAATTCATGATGAGATTATACACTATCTTTACCAAAGGAGTTACTAAATGGAGATAAAAATTCAACCAATGGGTGCAACACAAACTAACTGCTATATTGTTACTATAGATAACAAAGATTTAATTATTGACCCAGGGATAGGTGCAACTAAGTGGGTAGTAAAAAATACAAAAAATCCTATTGCTATTTTAAATACACATGGTCACTATGATCATGTTTGGTCAAATGCAGAGTTAAAAGAGAAGTTAAAAGTTCCTATATATATTCAAAAAGATGATGAGTTCATGTTAACAAAACCCCTACTTGCTCAAAATACTCCTCCTAGTAAAGCAGACTATTTAGTTAATGGAGATGAGGAGCTATATATAGACAATATTAAAGTCCAATATCGTCACTTCCCTGGACATACTCCAGGAAACTCAATTATTGAGATAGAAGATGTTTGGTTCTCTGGTGATTTTATATTTGATGGCTCTATAGGTAGATGGGACTTCCCATTCTCATCAGGAGAAGATATGATAAAAAGTTTAAATAAAGTGATGAAAATAGAGAAGGACTTTACATTATATCCAGGGCATGGAGTATCTACAACTTTAAAAAGAGAGCAAAAGAGACTACCACTCTGGATAGAGTACATCAAAAATAATTAAGAGTGACTTGTTTTATCGTAAGAGAACTTATACCCTCTACGCCGAACAGTATGAATAACCTGAAAACCCAAAATACTCTTTAGCCGTTTTCTAATTTGATTAATTGCTACTTCTACTGTATTATCACTAACATACTCTGGCTCTTCCCAAAGGGCATTAATAATCTCATCTTTAGAGAAGACTCTATCTTCACGAAGTGCCAAATAGGCTAAAATATCAAAAGTCTTTCCATTTAGAGAGACAATTTTGTCATCATACTCAATCTTTTTATTGGCAATATCTATAACAAGTTTCCCTACATCTATTTGCGTACCAAAAAGTTTTCTCATATTTGACAAAACTCGTACAGCAATAACCTCTGGTGAGTCAATAAAGTTAACAATCACATCATCTACACCTAAAGAGAAGAGTTCTACCTGCTTTTTCTTATCAGGTGTTACAACAATAATCTTTGTCTCCCTCTTTTTCTTTTTAACTTCATTACTATACTTCTCTAATGTATACTTTTCACCCTCATCAACAATAATAATTAACTCATAATGCCGAAAATCTGTAAAGTTAGTTGCATCATACAAATCTCTTGCAGAATCAACAATACAGATAAAATATTTTTCTAGTTCAAACTCTAACTCTTTAATAAAGTCATCATCAAACCCAATGGTTAATATTCTCATCTTTATCCTAGTATCTTTTTTATTAAAAAACAGTTATATCAAATTAAACTCATTTAAAAATAAATTATTCTTTTTAACAATAAAACTATATTATTTTATAAGTTTTAAATATCTATCTAATAAGAGTTATTTTTGTTTAATTATACCTTATTTTTAAAACTTTTGATATTTTTTTTGCAATTTAGTCTACTTTTTTAATCTTTTTGCTTTTAAATAAACCCTTTTAGGTGCTGGATAGCCCTCAACTGTTCTATTTGGATTATCTTTATCTAAAAAATCCTCTAAGGATTGAGTGTTAATCCACTCTGTTTTTCTCTGCTCTTTAGAATCTGTTTTTACTATACTCAAAATCTCTAACTCTTCAAAACCTGCTCTATAGCACCAATTTTTTAAAGCATTAATAGTAGGAATGAAGTAGATATTTGCTAACTTAGAGTACCTATCTTTAGGAGTTAAACAGACCTCATCTTCTCCATCTATCATAAATGTATCTAAAATAAGCTCTCCACCTACATTCAAACCTTTAAAAAGAGACTTTAATGTCCCTATTGGGTCAGCTCTATGGTAGAGTACTCCTAAACAAAATAGAACATCGAACTTATGTTCATAATACTCAACATGCTCAACACCTAACAGTTCATACTTAATATTACTCTGTATAAAATGGTTTAAAAAATGAAATTGACAGTAGTTTATAGCAACAGGATCAAAACCAATAAGCCTCTTAGGATTATCTTCCATCATTCTAAATAGATAGTAGCCATTGTTACACCCTATATCTCCTACAATCTTATCTTTGAGATTAAAGTGAGGGCGAAGTAAATCATACTTTATATAACTTCTCCATTCACTATCTATAAATGTTTTAGAGACATGAAAGGGACCCTTTCTCCATGGCTGTAACGCTTTAGCTGTCCTATAGATAAACTCTTCATCTTTTTTGGTCAAGTTATCAGGAAGTATCTTAACACTATCTCCAAGTATAACTTTAGTATTGTTTAGAGTTGGAAGAGATGAGATTGCCTCCCAAAGAGGTTTAATATTTTTCCACTCAAGGCAGTGTAGTCGCTCTTGACGTAGCTTATCTAAATCGACTTTTTGCATTACTCTTTAACTATGGCCTTTAAAATAGTCTGTTTGCTAATAGGTCTATCATTGCTATCTGTCTTTGTATTTTCAATCTTCTTAACAACATCTTGCCCTGCTATTACTTCACCAAAAATAGTATAACCTCCATTTAAAAATGGTGTAGGTACAGTTGTTATGAAAAATTGACTCCCATTTGTATTTGGTCCATGATTTGCCATAGCTAAGAGAAATGGTCTGTCAAATGTTACATTTGGAGCATACTCATTAACAAACTCTTTATGCCAAATAGACTCTCCACCACGTCCTGTACCTGTTGGGTCACCACCTTGAATCATAAAATTTTTAATAACACGGTGAAAGATAAGCCCATCATAATACCCCTCTTTAGCATGGGTTACAAAGTTCTCAACAGCTAAAGGAGCAACTTTTGGAAACATTTTAAGGGTAATATCTCCTTGATTTGTCTTTAAAATAACAACCTCTCCTTCCTGATTAACTACTGTTGAACCTGATTGGGAAACTACACTAGAGGTTGAAGAGATACTCTCTTTTGCCTCTTTTGTGTTACAACCACTAAATACCAATAGACTAACACTCAGTAGTGCAAAAAGTACTCGTCTCATACATCATTCTCACACTTATCAATTTTTAACTCTTTAAGAAGCTCTGTAAAGAAACCTCCACCTACTCTATGAATATCATCATGAAACTCAATAACAATAGCGTGTAAATCTTCCCTATCTTTAGAGATTTTTTCAAAAATAAAAGGTGTCATTCCTGTTTTTGCCTTTACTTTATCTATAGCTATAAAAATCTCATTTGTTAACTCTTTATCATTTTCAAAGACTAAACTAAGTGTCTCATAACGCTCTTCCATTCTCATATGTGCTTTTATTCTCTCACAATTATCCACCATCTTCCCCTTATATTTACCTTGCATATTGGATTTCCCGTTTTTCGCGAATTACATTTACTTTAATTTCGCCAGGGTATTGTACCTTATTCTCTATCTCTTTAGCAATCTCTTTTGACAAAATATAGACATTAGCATCATCAATTTTTCCTGCATCTACAAAAACTCGTATCTCTCTACCTGCATTAATAGCATATGCATCTATGACACCTTTTTTTGAAAGTGCTATCTTCTCTATCTCTTTTACACGCTTAACAAAACTCTCAAGAACCTCTCTTCTAGCACCTGGTCTTGTTGCACTCAGTACATCTGCTGCACAAACAGCAGCTGACTCAACCCCATCTGGCTCCTCATGTCCATGGTGAGCATAGATAGCATTAATCACTGTTGGGTGTTCACCATTTCTTTGACACACCTCTACCCCTAAATCTACATGGTTTCCTCCTATCTCTTGAGTAAGGGCTTTACCAATATCATGAAGAAGACCTGCTCTTAGTGCTAACTTCTCATCTCCATCCATCTCTGCTGCCATAATAGATGCTAGTTTAGCAACCTCTAAAGAGTGTGCTAAAGCATTTTGACCATAACTTGCACGGTAACGAAGACGACCAATAAGCCTCATTAACTCCTCACTCATAGGAAGAAGTCCTAACTCTACTACTATATTTTCACCATCTTCTAAAATTTTCTGTTCAAACTCAGCCTCAACCTTAGCATGAACCTCTTCAATTCTACCAGGGTGAATACGCCCATCAGCAACTAAAAG
>JALWNF010000120.1 GCA_026995985.1 Campylobacteraceae bacterium | reverse complement strand
TATCTGATATTGACTTAGTAGTCTGTGCAACTGTAACTCCTGATTACTTTAATATGCCTGCAACTGCTTGTATTATCTCTGATAAACTTGGCATTAAAAATGTTCAAGCCTTTGATATCGCATCTGCTTGTTCAGGTTTTGTCTATGCTCTCTCTGTAGCTAAAGCTTTTGTTGAGTCTGGCATGAAAAAACATGTACTTATTATTGGTGCAGAGAAGTTCTCCTCTATTGTAGACTATACAGACCGAACTACATGTATCTTATTTGGAGATGGTGCTGGAGCAGCAGTAATTTCTGCAACAGATAATAAAGAGGAGGCATTTATAGATATTCATGCTTCTGCTGATGGCTCTTATGCTGACTTTTTAGTAACTCCTGCTCCAGGGACAGTCAACCCTGTTTCCCAAACAGTAGTCGATGAGAGATTAAACTTCGTGCAGATGAAAGGGAATGAGACCTTTAAGTTAGCTGTTAAGACTTTAACTAAAGATGTTAAAGATATATTAGCTAAAAACAATATTAATGCAGAAGATATTCCCCACTTTATTCCACATCAAGCAAATTACAGAATTATAAAAGCTGTAGGTGACTCTCTTAATATGAGAGAGGAACAAGTTGTATTGACTGTTGGTAAATATGGTAATACATCAGCAGCCTCTATTCCTATGGCTATTAATGATATTTGGGAGTCAGGTCGCCTTAAAAAGGGAGAGTTAATGTTACTTGACACTTTTGGCGGAGGGTTGACTTGGGCTTCTGCACTGCTTCCTTTTGCTGGGGAATCAAAATAGTTTGATTATATTTTGATGTAATTATTTTATGAAAAAAAACTACAAATAGTTTTATGATAAATTAGCAGTATTTGAAGCATGGTTCTTAGTTTATGACTATTGGAAGCCCTACTACAAATATAAAGAGATGACTCATGCTTTATGTAATGCTCATCATATTAGAGAGCTACAAGGAATTATAGACCAAGATAAGAAAGAGTGGGCAAAAGAGTTAATAGAACTACTACAAGAGATGAATAGAAAAGTCAATGAAAACTATAATAGTTCTTTATCTAAAGATGAAACCAATCAATATCGACAAAAATATGATAAAAATTTAGAAAAAGCCCAAAAAGAGTCTCCTCCACCCGATTGTTCCTTTTACTAATAATCAAGGAGAAAACGATATTCGCATGACAAAAGTTCATCAGAAAATCTCTGACTCTTTTAGGTCAAAAAAAAGTGCTGAAATCTTCTGTAGGGTTAGAAGCTATTTATCTACTTATCATAAGCATGATGTCTCTTCTTCTAAAGCATTAAAACTTCTATTTCGTAGGAAGTTGCCTTTATTTGTTAGTGGTGTGGCTGAATAGTTATGGTTTTAAGATAATAGCCAATAAGCTTGTCCATCTTCTCTTTTAATATTTTTTGAGAGCTATTGTATTCTACATTGTCTAAAGTTCTTATATCTAACCATACAGGATAATTTTTTTTTGTTTGTGTAGTTATACTGTTTTCTCCCATAGAAGAGAAATCAAAAGTTTTATTGATTTTTTTTGAAAATAAGAGTACTAATAGTTTTTTATATCTTTTCATGAGCTATCTCCTTTTTCATCACACGCCCTATCAGTTCTGAAAAACTTAATATATCTTTCTTCTGATATAAGGCACAAGAGGCATCTGTAATCTTTTTAGAAGAGATAAGCTTCTCATCTTTATAGCGTTTTATCTCTATATTATCAACATTAGTACACCACCCATCATGAGATTTTTTAGCATAGTAAGCAAAAAGCCTATTTAACCCCTCTTTATCTTTTTTTGTTAATGTCAATGTTCCCATTTTTGTTTTATCTGTTTTTTGATTCCACTGATTTATAGTTTTATAAATAATCACATTATTCTCATGAAAAAACAATATATTAGAACGATGATGGAAACACCCTTGTGAACTGTAAGTAACAACCATAGATTCACCTGATACAAAGAGATTTGGTGTTACTGTTTTTGTGCTACAAGCAGTTAGAGCAAAAACTAGAGAGATAACTGCCAAAAATATAATCTGCTTCATACATTTCCTACTCTTCCATAAATTGAGTAATAATCTCTACGACTTTAAGCTCTTTATCTGTAAGAGTTCTACGCATTTTACTAGAAAAAAACCACTCATCAAAAGCCAATATCTCTTCCTTTTCCATTTTTTCAAGTGCCTCACCTACAACTCCTATAAGTTCATACTCCATTGCAGGGTGATTACTAGACTCTTCATAAACTGCTATAGCCTCTTTTATGATATTTATGAAGTTATTTTTCATCTATATCCTTATATGTTAAAACTTAACTCTATCTATTATATAATGTTTCTACTAAATCCATCTCATTTAAAGAAAAAAATGTTCAAAAATGGCCTACTTAACATATTGTATAACAACCTAAGCCCAATTTGATATAATAAACCCATGAAAAAGAACCTAAAAAAACTACCCATTGGCATTAGTACCTTTAGTAAAATTATTGAGCAAGACTATCTCTATATAGATAAAACTAAAGAGGCTTATGAGCTTATAACGCACTATCAATACACTTTTCTCTCACGTCCACGACGTTTTGGAAAATCACTCTTTATCGACACACTCCAAGAGATATTTGAGGGAAACAAAAAGCTCTTTGAAGGGTTATATATCTATGACAAGTGGGATTTTGAAGAGAAATATCCAGTTATAAAGATAAATTGGGGTGGAGCTTTACGTACTACAGAAGAGGTAAACCAGACTATTTATGATTTACTAAAAGAGAATCAAAAGAGATTAGATATAGAGTGTGAATTTCAAAATAGTTCATCAAGTTGTTTTAGAGAGCTAATCCATAAAGTTTATGAGAAATACCAAAAACCTGTAGTTATTTTAATAGATGAGTATGACAAACCAATTATTGATAACCTTGACCAAATAGAGGTAGCAAAAGCCAATCGTGAGCTACTTAAAAGCCTCTATGTCATTATGAAAGACAACGACCGATATATCAAGTTTGCATTTCTAACAGGGGTAAGTAAATTTAGTAAAGCGAGTATCTTTAGTGGACTCAATAATCTAAAAGATATAAGTTTATTACCCAAATATGGTAACATCTGTGGCTATACACAAAATGATATAGAGACTACTGTTTTACCATACTTGGAGGGTGTTGATTTAAAAAAGTTAAAAGAGTGGTATAACGGTTACAACTTTCTAAAAGATAAAATTTATAATCCCTTTGATATACTGCTTTTTATAGATGCTGATTTTCTATTTGATAACTACTGGTTTAATACAGGCACACCAAGCTTTTTAGTTAAACTTTTTAAAACAAACAGTTATAACCTAGCAAAGTTTGAAAATCTAAAAGTAGGAAAAGAGTTAATAGAGAGTTTTGATATAGAAGATATTAGTTTAGAGACAGTAATGTTTCAAAGTGGTTATCTAACGATTAAAGAGCAGATAGCAAGAAGAAATCGTATTCAGTACATCTTAACTTTCCCTAATCTTGAAACAAAAATGAGTTTTAACAACTACCTCTTAAACTACTTTATAAAAAAGAGAATAGATAAACTACCTATTCAAAATAGTTTAATAGATTTGCTCGAAGTTGCAAATCTTGATGATTTAGAGCAGACTCTAAAATCTCTTTTTGCCTCTATTGCTTATAACAACTTTACCAAAAATGATATAGAGGAGTTTGAGGGCTTTTATGCTAGTGTTATCTACGCCTACTTTGTCGGTGCAGGGTTTGACAAGGTCATAGCAGAAGATGTAACCAATGATGGACGAATAGATTTGAGTGTTTTTATAGATGACTACATCTACATTTTTGAGTTTAAAGTCGATAGTAAAGGTGCTTTGGAGCAGATAAAGAGCAAAGAGTATTTTCAAAAATATCTCTCTAGTGGAAAAGAGATTTACATTGTTGGGGTGGAGTTTGACTCTAGTAGTCGTAATGTAGTTGGGTATGAGTGGGAGAGGGTTTAGTAGAGAAGACAACAATGCCTTTGAATTAGTGAGGCTAAAGCCTTCGATTCCATAAAGAAATGCTTATTTTTTGGAATCGGAGTGTTTACACCCGAACTATTCTTAGGCTTATTTCATTGGCATTGACCGAGACGATAGGAGCTAGAGAAGGCTAATATTTAAAATGTACTCTTACCTCTGACATTCCCCACCCCTAAATTAATTTTAATAATATTACAAATCCCTATATTTAGGGCTTTTTGTAAAAAATACTAAAAATTGTACCAAAATTATAAAAGTCATTTTTTTTCAAAAGTAGCATTT
>JALWNF010000119.1 GCA_026995985.1 Campylobacteraceae bacterium | reverse complement strand
CCTTTCATAAAATATCTACATAAGTTTAACATAATAAAAAAAACTAGAATTATAGAAATAATATTAGAATTTTAAATATTACAATTTCTTTTAAAAGAATTATATGGAATAATATTGAATTTTATTAGTTTTGACAAAATTATATTGATTACAAAAAAAAATTTTTTTTAAAATGTGCTACTTTTTTACACTTTTGGGAGATAGAAAATATGAAAAAAAATAGTTTTTCTAAAAAGATAGAATACCTTTTTAAAAGATTAGGATTAGAAGAAGATGCCTTTACTAAACTTTTTTGGAATGAGAAGAAAACAACACTCTATGCAAGAAAAAAATCAGTTATTGGGAAATGGTTAGAGGAAGATATTAAGAAACCAAAGGGTTTCTATTTTGATACCTATCCTATCTCTAAACTACAAAATAACAATAGACCTTTTTTTACTAAAAGCTCTTTTTTAGATGACTCTTTTGATGAATTTAAAAAAAGAGTAGATGAGTATGTTGATTATATAGCTCAACCTAAGATAGATTTTGACTATAGATATATCTATAGCTTTAACAGATACTTCAATGCCGTAACCTATAAAAAAATAACTATTTTAGAAAAGATAAGCCAAGATAGATACAAAATAGAGTTAAGTAACTCCCATGTTTATAAAGATAGAGAATTTGAACCCTACTACGGAGAGATAGAGATAATTAAAGACTACTACTATATTTCTATCAAAAATAGCTTTGAGACAGTAACCTTCTATTTCATGTTGAGTAAAGGGTACAAAACCAATGACTCTATTTATGGAGTAAGCTTAGGTCTCTCTTTCAATAAAGGTTTTCCTGTATCTCGAAAAATGCTTTTAACAAAAAGACTCTTAACTACCCAAGAGGAGAATGAGTTCTATCTACATGCCAATGAGAGTACAGTAATTGTTGCTGATGAGTCTAGTGAGCATACATATAGCACAAAAGAGGAGAACTATTTAAAAAATATTAATAGACGAATTAATAACCTAGCAATCTTTACTCAAAAAGCAAATAGTATACTAGATAGAGATATTGATAAGGTTAAACACTTAAAATTTAATTCTAAAGGATTAGATAAAATAAACAATTCTATAAATAGATTTTTAGAGAAAAAGCAGTTAGAACTTGATGATATTCTTCAAAAATTAATAGGCAAATGGTACTGTTACTGTTATGGTACTATTGCTGATGAGAGTGGTAAATTTAAAATTTGGACTATGAATACTGAAATAGATAGAAACAAAAAGGTAAAAGCTTTTATAGATGAAACCTGTATACTTGAAGGAGAACTAAATACAACCTACAATAAATATAAATCATATATAAAACTTAACCATATATTCTCTTCAGAATTAGCTCTTATTACCTTTTATAATAAAGAGGTCTATAAAAAAATCTTTAAAGTTACTATTTTTAGTAATAAGTATGGTCAAGAGTATGATGCTATTAGTATTGGATTTCTTTCAAGAGAAGAGTTAAAGTTAGATATAGTTAGAGAGACATTAGGAGATGCAAAAGAGGCTCTCTTTACTAGTAATGGAAATATAGAAAAGAGAATTAATGAATTATATAAAAAAATTGAATATAACTAATCAAAATAACTTAAAGTAATATTTTAAGTTAAACATCTTTGATACCTACTATTGAACTAAAAAAAATAGTATTCAACTTTTTAGAATTAATATTGTTAATTAAAATATTTTTTTCATATAATTTTTCAAAAACTAACTTTTTGCAGTCTTTTTAGTAGTATAATTTTTTTATGGGAGTTGATTTTTTAGTATATTTTTTATATGGAAATTGATTCTCAGAAAGGAATTCCCCCCATATAGGGGGGAACAGATTAAAAGTTGCAAACTAAACTTTGGCGAGGGAAGTTTGCTAACACACCACACACTAGGTATAGGTGTATCTATATTATAGCACACTATACCTTTGTATAAAAAACAAAGGATGTACAATGAAGAAAACGATAATGCTTTCACTTATCGTCTCCTCTTTAGTTATGGGAGCTAATACGGTTGATAATTTGGTTATTAACCAACAAAATAAGATTACTTCTGATTCTACCATTGATAATGCTACTGTTGACCAAGGGAAGAGTGAGATTCTTGGGGCTTCGGATGTTGATGATGTTACGGTTATGCAAAATGGAACAAATAATGGTAACCTTATTGAAGATAGTGATATTGTAGGAAGTTATACAAATAATCTTTCTGTAGTACAAGGAAAAGTTAAAATAAAAAACTCCTCTGCAACAAATTTAACTTTACGTTCAGAGAATCGCATAAAACAGGTGGAATTACTTGATAGTGTCATTGAACAAGGTAGTTTTACAATTACAGATTCAAATGCTACGGACAGTGATACAAATGAAGTAGATATAGAATCAATAAACATTGTAGAGAGAACTTCAGTTGATTCAGGACTTGATATTAATGCTACAGAAATTAAACAGGATGTTACTTTACTTTCAACAGGTGCAATAACAGATAATTTAAAAGTTAACTACTTAAATAAAATTACTGATTCTTCTGTAGAGAGTACCAAAGTTCATCAAGGAATCTTAAAAGTTGATAATAGTGAAGTAGATACTCTTTTTGTTAGTGACACTGATGGTGCGGCGAATAAAAATACTATAAATGATGCTACTATAGAGGGTGGTTCTGTTTTACAAAGTAGTATTTATGTTTATAATCAAGCATCAGTTCAAAACTTTAAAGCAAAATCAACAAATCTTATTGACAATTCAACTTCAACTAATTCAACTGTTTCTCAATCTGAGACAACCATAAACTAATTTAATCAAACACAAAGGAATAAAAAATGAAAAAAACAATCGCAATCTCAATTATTGCTTCAACTCTTCTTTTTGCTACAAACTCTGATGTAACAAATTTAACAACAGATTATGTCAATAAAATAAATGCAGAAAGTAATATTGATTCTTCTACGGTAAATCAAGGTAAAACAGATATTACAGGTTCTACTGTTTTAAATGTGGACTTAAAGAAACTATCAACTGATAAAGGAAACCTCATTAATAATGTAGATATAGACGGAGGTTCAACTGTTAACCAAGCTAGATTTATTATTACTGATTCAAATGCGTCAGGTGCATCAGCAAGTGATATTAGCATACAATCAGACAATACTATTCAAAACAGTGATATTAAGAGTGGTTCAACTGTAAAACAGACGTACACAGAAATTACAAATGGTTCAACGGTAAAACAGTTAGATATAGAACTAACAAATATTATTGAAGATGTAGTAACTGATGGAACTAGTGACCAAAGTGATATTAATAACGCAACAATCTCTCAGGGAACATTAACTGTAAATGGTGCAAGTGAAGTAACAGCCTTTACTCAAAAGAGTATTGGAAATAGTATGCAAAATGTAGATGCTAATGATGCTAATTTAACACAAAATAGTATTATTGTAACCAATGGTTCTACTATTACAGATTTTAAAAATGAAGATGGTGCGACTGATAAACCTACCAATAGTATGGTAGCTGTAACAGCAACAAATGGTGCAAAAGTCTCTCAAAATACCAATACATTTAATGATGCTCAAATAGATGGATTAAGAACAAAACAAGCCAATAGTGTTGAGAGTGTTGATATTGCTACAAATAGTATTATTCAAGGAAATATTGAAATAACACGTTCAGAAGTTAAAGATTTTGATGTTGAATTTACAAATACCATTAAAAATGTAGATATAACAGGTGAGGGAACAACGGAACAAGGTGTACTAATTGTTACTGATTCTAATGGTACAGGAGATGCAGACGTAACAACCCTTGATATTAAAGCAACAAATACTTTAACTGATACTGATTCAGATACAAGTAGTATTGTACAAAGTAAAACTTCTATTATTGGTAGTACTGGTCGTTCACTAGTAAGTGGGTTAACACTTGACCACACAAATACTATTGAGAGTTCATCTGCTGATGCAGACCCAAGAGACAACAATGCAACAAAAGCAACCATTTCACAAGCTGAAACAGTGATTACCGATAGTACGGTAGATGTAATGAAGCAAACTTTTGTAAATGATATAAAACAAGTTGAGATAAGTGATTCTACTCTATCACAAGGGAATACAGTTATTACAAATAGTGATGTAACTAATTTAACTATAACTCAAACAAATACAATTGATAGCTCTACCATAAGTGGTGGTTCTGATGTAACACAAGGAAGTACCATTATAGATGGTTCAACATCATCTGAGGGATAATCTACTTTACCTATACACTAACCTCGGT
>JALWNF010000118.1 GCA_026995985.1 Campylobacteraceae bacterium | reverse complement strand
GCATAAAGTCATCTATCTCACAGAATATTTTTGTTAACATTTTTTTAGTCACCTTTTTGTTTTTTATGGCTTTAAAATTATAAGGTGACTACTCTTTTAGGTTTCTTTTTTGTCGAACTCAGGTTTAATAGATAAGATTTTTAAAATTAAAAGAGAGAAATATTTTTTCAATCTTAACAATATTCTCTATTAAAGAGTTATTAAAGTATGTAATATGTTTGCTACCCCAAGCCCCATAAAAGTTCCAATAATATACCCCATCATAGCCATAAGCACCCCAATAGGAATAAGAGCTTTATGGTAAGCACCTGCTAAAATAGGAGCAGAAGCAACACCTCCGATATTGGCTAATGAAGCCACTCCTAAAGAGAACAAATCAAGCCTAAAGAGTTTAGCAAAAAGTACCATAATAGAAGCATGAATAACAATAATCACAAAACCTGCAATAATATATAATGGAGCTTGAGTAAGCTCTGAAAAGTTGGCACGAGAGGCTATAAGTGCTACAATAAGATAGAGCATTATATTTGCAAGAGGTTGGGCAGAAGAGATTCTATTTAAAGGAGTCACTCCTGCTACAATTCCTGCTAATGTGGCAAAGATAACAATCCAAGTTGTTTTAGTTAAAAAGGAGGTTGTTGGTAGAAGTGGGGCTAGTTGTTGAGCAATAAGAGAGACCATAAGAGATAGACCTAACATCATAAAGAGAGATGGAAAATCAATAGCTTTTTTTTGTTGTGTTGTATCTAGGCCTGAACCAAGTCTCTCTAGTAGCTCTCCATCTGCCTTTGTCCACCTGTTAAACTTTTTAGCAAAAGGGACAAGAGCTAAAAGTATCATAACCCATATAGCATAGTCTATGGAGTCAATAAGTAACACATAGCCCATTTTTGAGTCTGGTAGATTTAGAGCTGACTGAATGGCTACCATATTGCCTGTACCTCCCATCCAAGAGCCACTCAATGCTCCAAAAGCTCTCCAAGCACTTGCTTCAAATAGTGGGTGCATAAGTGCAAACATAATTATAAATCCTAAAGAGATAGAGAGTGAAGCTAAAAAGAAGGTAAGCAGAATCTTTTTTCCTAGTTTTAGTATGGCTCTTATGTCACTTTGAAGTAGCATCAAAAATATCATTGCAGGTAGTAGGTTAGATTTAAAGCCTTTGTAGGCACTGTTTATCTCTAGGGTTTTGCTCCAAACTCCTAAACTAGAGAGGCTCATAACCATAAAATATAAAATAACAATAGCAGGTAGATACTCAAAGAGTTTAGCTTTTGTCTTTGCTTCTATATAGACAAGTATAGAGGCTATAAAGAGTAGGAGAGTTAAGTATGGAAAAGCATTGGTTATCATATCTCTTTCCTAACTAAATAGACGACTAAAAAAAGAGCCTTTTCCTGATAGTTTATCAATTATGCCAAAGTAGTAGCCATCATCTCTCAAGCCTATGTCAGGATATTTGAGCTTCTCATCAGGCATAACCACTATAGTAAAAGGTATAGATTTTATCTTAAATGCGTTGGTAAGTTTTGGATTTTGGTTTACATTGCACTTAACAACTTTTACTCCATTCTCCTCTGCATACTTCTCTAACTTTTCATCTATGAGTCTTTTAAGAGATTGGCAGGGTGCACAGCTTGGTGAGTAGAACTCTATAAAGACAGGTTTATCACTATTTTTAATGATTGTTGTGTAGTTTTTATCTGTTAATTCCATTTGGGAAGTTTAGCGAAAAAAGTGTTAAAAAATCTTGTAACTAAACCACACAAAAAAATAACTCACTTATGGAATTGTGCATTATAGAGTAACATTATAACTACTATTAGTATAGAATAGTTTATCAAATTATTTAGAAGAGGAGACATATATGTCCTTATTAGCAGAATATAAAGCACATACAGCAGAGCGTGCAGCACTTGGTGTTCCACCTTTACCACTTACAGCAAAGCAGGTTGCCCAGTTAGTAGAGCTATTAAAAGCAAATCCTGTTGAAGAAGCCGATTATGCAATGGAGCTTTTTACACAGCATGTACCAGCAGGTGTTGATGATGCAGCTTATGTAAAAGCAGCATTTTTAAATGATATTGTTCAGGGAAATGTCTCTTGCGAAACAATCGATGCTATTAAAGCAATAGAGATTTTAGGAACTATGCTTGGTGGATTTAATGTTGCACCATTAGTAGAGGCATTAAAATCAGATAATAAAGAGATTGCAAAGGCAGCAGCTGAGCAGTTAAAAAATACACTTCTTGTTTATGACTCATTTAATGATGTTAAGACTCTTATGGACGAAGGGAATGAGTTAGCTAAAGAGGTTATTGAGTCTTGGGCAGATGCTGAGTGGTTTAAAAACAAAGAGCCTTTAGCTGAAGAGATAAAATTAACAGTCTATAAAGTTCCAGGTGAGACAAACACAGATGACCTCTCTCCTGCATCTGAAGCATTTACAAGAGCAGATATCCCACTTCATGCCAATTCATTTTTAATGAATAGAATGGAGAAACCGCTTGAGACGATGGCAGAGCTTAAAAAGAAAAATGGTCTTCCTTTAGCTTATGTTGGTGATGTTGTTGGAACAGGCTCAAGTAGAAAATCAGGAATCAACTCTGTTCAGTGGCATATTGGTAGAGATATTCCATATATTCCAGGTAAGCGAACAGGAGGGGTTGTTATTGGCTCTATTATTGCTCCAATCTTCTTTAATACAGCAGAAGATAGTGGGTGTTTACCTATTCAAGCTCCTGTAGATAAGCTAGAGACTGGTGATGTAATTACAGTTAAACCATATGAAGGTGTAATTGAAAAAGATGGTGAAGTTGTAAGTGAATTTACACTTGAACCAAATACACTTCCAGATGAGATGAGAGCAGGTGGGCGTATTCCACTTATTATTGGAAAGGGGCTTACAGCAAAAGCTAGAGAGGCTCTAGGACTTGGTGCTAGTGATGTATTTATTACTCCTGCACAACCAGAAGATGATGGAAAGGGGTATACTCTTGCTCAAAAGATGGTTGGAAAAGCTTGTGGAATGGAAGGTGTTAAACCAGGTGTATACTGTGAGCCAGTTTGTACAACTGTAGGTTCTCAAGATACAACAGGCCCAATGACAAGAGATGAGATTAAAGAGTTGGCTGCTCTTAACTTTGGTGCTGATTTTGTTCTTCAATCATTCTGTCACACAGCAGCATACCCTAAACCTGCCGATATTGAGTTACAGCACACACTTCCTAAGTTCTGGACAGAGCGAAAAGGGTTTATTTTACGTCCAGGTGATGGGGTTATCCACTCTTGGTTAAATAGAATGTGTCTTCCTGATACAGTAGGAACAGGTGGAGATAGCCATACACGTTTCCCTATTGGTATCTCATTCCCTGCTGGTTCTGGTCTTGTTGCTTTTGCAGCTGTTACAGGTATGATGCCTCTTACTATGCCAGAGTCTGTTCTTGTTAGATTTAAAGGTGAGATGCAACCTGGTATTACACTTCGTGACCTTGTAAATGCTATTCCTTATCAAGCAATCAAAGATGGTTTATTAACTGTTGAGAAAAAAGGTAAGAAAAATGTCTTTGCTGGTCGTATACTTGAAATTGAAGGTTTAGAAGACCTTAAGTGTGAACAAGCATTTGAGCTTTCTGATGCATCTGCTGAGCGTTCAGCTGCTGCTTGTACTGTTAAGCTTAACAAAGAGCCTATTATTGAGTATTTAGAGTCAAATATTGTTCTTATTGAAGAGCTAATAGCACAAGGTTACCAAGATGCCTCTACACTTAAAAGACGTGCAGATAAAATGAGAGCTTGGATTGAAAACCCAGAACTTCTTGAAGCTGACAAAGATGCCCAGTATGCAGCTGTTATTGAGATTGACCTCAATGAGATTAAAGAGCCAATATTAGCTTGTCCAAATGACCCAGATGATGTAAAAACTCTAAGTGAAATTCATGAGCAGGGTCTTAAAACAGAGATAGATGAGGTGTTTGTAGGTTCTTGTATGACTAACATTGGTCTCTTTAGAGCATTGGGTGAAGTGCTTAGAGGTGAAGGTAAAGTTCCTACTAAACTATGGGTATGTCCTCCAACTAAAATGGATGAAAAGACTCTTCAAGAGGAGGGTTACTACTCTATATTTGGAATGGCAGGTGCTAGAACCGAGATTCCAGGTTGTTCACTCTGTATGGGTAACCAAGCTTCTGTTGATGAGGGTGCTTATGTATTTAGTACAAGTACAAGAAACTTTGACAATAGATTAGGAAAAGGTTCACAAGTCTATCTTGGTTCTGCTGAACTTGCAGCTGTGGTTGCTCTTAAGGGAAGAATACCAACTGCACAAGAGTATATGGATATTGT
>JALWNF010000117.1 GCA_026995985.1 Campylobacteraceae bacterium | reverse complement strand
CATCACTATAGTTATGAGTATAGTAAGCTATCTCTCCTAGATAATAGTTTGATGAAGCTGGTTTATAGTTACGTGCTAATGTCTCTTCAAACTTCTCTTTTGAAGCACTATAACTTCGTTTTGCAAATAGTTGAACACCTTTTCTATATATATCAGCAGAGTTACTCCCTGTTGTAGGAGAACCAAGGTTTGTATTATGTCTACTACTTGGTCTACTTCCTGCTAATAGCTTTTTTAGCTCGTCCCTTGTTACATAGTTGCTATTAATTGTATCTACCATTTGACTTAGCTGAAGCAACAAAGAGTATGTTTCATTATTGTCATTATCATTAGTTTTTTCATTGATACTACTATTTAATGCTTCTAACTGCTCTTTTAACTCTAAAATCTCTTTGTTTTGCCCCTCTATAATACTAGTAAGACCATCAATCTTTTGTTGCTGTTCATTAATCTTATTAAAAAGTTCCTGTATGTTTTTTTTATTATCTAAAACAGCCTTTTCTGTCTCTGTTAAACCATAAGGAGAGGCACTATTTATATCTCCTGCCCCATATACAGAAGGCTCATAAGCATAAAGTACTGAAGCTATGACAACAGCAGAGATTAAAATTTTTTTACGTATTTTCATAATTTAACTCTTTCTAAAACTATTATTGTATTACTTTAAACTCAACTCTTCTATTTTTAGCATAGCACTCTTCTGTAGTACTAGTTGTACACTCAGGTGAACTCTCACCCATACTCACTAAAATTAACTTATTAGGATTTACTCCATTAGATTGAAGAGCATCTTTAGCAGCTTTTGCTCTTCTTAACCCTAATGCATAGTTGTACTCATCTGTACCTCTAGCATCACAGTGACCTTCAATTTTAACTTTTGCACCTGTTGCTATTGCTCTTTTTAAAATTCGTGCATCTTGTGCAACAACACCTAATTGGTCAGGAGTGATATTATATTGGTCTAAACCAAAATAGATTTTTTGGAGTCCTCCTCCATCTCCATATGGCTCTTCTGATGCACCATACTGTCCATCTCCATACTGCCCGTTACCATATTGACCATTACCACTTCCATAAGGGTCAACATTTTGATAAATTTCAGTTCCATCAGTTCCACTTGGAACAGAAGATGTTGAACCTATACTACTATCAACTGCTGTCTCTATCCTTTTTTGAGCACACCCAACTATAATCAATGTCACTATTGTTGTTATTACAAATATATTTTTTTTCATTCTTACTCCTTAAATTAAATTTACCAATCAATAGATTGAATTTTTCCACTTTGCATTGAGAAAAGTGCACTCTGTTTTGTTGCTAAATTCATATAGCCTATCGAATTTCTTCCACCATTTTGCTTAATATATAAAATCACTTTACCATTGGTAGAGAAACGTGGTAAAACATTTTTACCATTAGAAGTTAAAGGTCTTACATAGGAGCTATTTATTGTCCCTAAATAGATATTAGTTGAACCACCCTCCTTCACAGAGTAGAGTATATTTTGACCAAAAGCATCACAAGAGCTATTATTGTTTCCATAGTGAGCAACAAGAGAGACAGAACGAGAACCTATTGATTTTAGATAGATATTTGCTCTTCCAATTCTATTTGAGACAAAAACTATTTGACTCTCATCTCCAATATATTTACCATTTACATCTATTCCTGAAAATGTTGTTAAACGCTTTTTTGAACCATTAAGCACATTTAACTCATAAATATCAGGTTGACCATCTGGTGCCATGGTTAATAGTACTCTACTTCCATCAGCACTTACATCTGAGGCAACTAACATGCCTTGTGAAGAGATTACCTTCTTTCTTGTACCTGTACTCATCTCTACTCTATAGAGTGTTGGCAATAGGTTATTATAAGAGGTATAGTAGAATGCAC
The DNA here is from genome assembly GCA_026995985.1 of Campylobacteraceae bacterium. Classification (GTDB taxonomy): domain Bacteria; phylum Campylobacterota; class Campylobacteria; order Campylobacterales; family Sulfurovaceae; genus UBA1140. The sequence goes on along the minus strand of JALWNF010000117.1, from coordinate 2,482 downwards.
TCTGATTTGCATTTGCCCACTTTGGAAAGAGATTTAATCCTCCACGAACAATAACAGAGGCAAAATTTAGTGTATAATCAGCAATCCAGATTTCACTTTTACTTGAACCTACATATTTTGAAAAAAGAATATTGCGTTTCATCCAAGATATATCATCATAGCCTAATACTTTATTAATATCTACAATTGCATTATGAGATAAAAAAGGATATCGTGGCATTGCATTAACAGAGTAGTTATTTTGATAAACCATTACCCCATCTGCTACTCTAATAAGTTTAAGACTAAGTGTTGTACCAGTTGTTCCATATCTATATCTTAATATATATTCTCTATCATGTAACTCAACAGGTACCATTGGGTCATTAAAATCACCTCGTCTTAACTGCCTATCAACAACAAAGTGTCCACTCATCTGCAAATCATTTACTAAAATTTGAAACATTTTAGAGTGATTTACTGTACTTCCTGCTGTTGCAGAGTCTTCAATTAGTGAGAGTGTTGCTTTAGAGTCAACATCCTTTTCAATATCTAACACAGCATCAAAAGAGAAGAGATTTAGTGTTAATAGGAAAAATAGTAGATATCTCATACTTATCCTTTGTTTTAATTTTATTTCTAATTATCTCATACTATTGTATTATAATTGTGCTAAATTTATACCCAATCTAACGAACTTTGAATCTAACCTGAATATAGTAAGGTGTACTCTTTTTATGTCGACCTAATCCCATTCTATTTAGAGTATCTAAGTACTGTTTTAGACTTGCTCTCATACTACCATTTACCCCAGAAATAGTATATTTAAACTTCCCACTATTATATATAGTGAGGTTAACTGTAACCCATTGACCTTTCATACCTACAGGATTCCAGTTATTCATATGTCTTTTTACCCTTGCTATATAAGCATTTTCAACTCCCTTATCTCTGTTGGCATTAGAGGTGCGACCACTCTGATGAGTTGCTTTAATTCTATCTGTTATAGACATATTATGCTTAACTGAACTTGATTGCCTAGCAACTCTTGGCTCATTTGTAGCTTGAGTATGTTTAGGTCTATTTTTAATAACAGGTTGTTTTGTTTTAATCGAAGAGAAAAGCTCTTTAGCTGTTTTTTTTGGGACTTTTTTCTTTGGAACTTTTTTGATAGGAACCTTCTTCTTTGGAACTCTCTTTTTAGGAATATTTTTTTTTGGTGGCTTAGGAATAACCTTCTTTACCTTTTTAGGTATCTCTTTTTTTGGGGCTATCTTTTTAGGTATAACTTTTTTAGGTACCTTCTTTTTTGGAATAATTTTTTTGGGAACTACTCTTTTAGGTTTAGGAATAGGCTTACTTGCTCTCTTCTCTTTTTTAGGCATATCTCTCTTAATAATAGGCTTTTTTATAAAATTAGGAGCAACTTGTGGTATAGGCTTTTTAGATACTGTTTTTTTTTCACTTTTATTAAAGACTGTTTTATCGCTATTGACAAGTGTTACAGTAACTCTATTGGAGTTTTTCTCAACATAATTTTTAGCTTTAGTTTTATGAATATTATAAAAAAATAGTACCATAAAAATAATACTCAAATAGATAGCTAAAGCTGCAAAACCTGAAAGTATCTTGCCACGATTCATATATTTACCTTTTTATAACCTAAGTTTAACCATAACTATAACATCAATTAGTGTAATAAAAGCATAAAATAGTTTATCCAAAAAAGTTATAAATGTTACAATATAAATATAATATTTATATATTTAATCTCTATTTTAATTAACTATCTCTATAATGTAGTATAAAAATTGTTCAAAGGAATAAAATGAAGTTGTTAAAAAATATTTTTGCCATTATTGGTTTTCTTGTAGTTGTAGGACTACTTATAGTAGGAGTTAAGTATGGTTCTAGCTTAGGTAAAATGGATGACAAAGCACTTGGTCTATACATGGATATGGCTGACAAAGTTCTCACAACAGGTGACCCTGCTAAAGGTATGGTAATTAAAAGAAAACTAATTATCCCTGAAGATATGACAAAAGAGGAAGCTATTGAGAATGCTAAAGAGATTATGGACGCAATTGCTGATGAGCATGGACTTGCAAAAGTAGATGAGAAGACAATGCCACGTGGTGGTAAGTTTATGAAAGATGGTGGACTATATACACACATTCGTTCATACTGTTCTCCAAGCATTGCTGATATCTTCCTTGAGTTCTCTGGTGAGTTTGTAGGGTTTATGCCTTGTAGAGTTGGTATAGTAGAGGACAAAAATGGTGATATTTGGCTATACACAATGAACCTTGATATGATGATTCATGGAGGTTATACACTTCCTCCAAAACTTCTTGAGTATGCAAATACTGTAAAAGAGGCGATGGAGCAGATGATTGAAAAGGGTGCAGCAGGAGAGGAAGATTAACTCTTTTTACTGCTTACATTCTTCCCATCTCTTGATGGGAAACCTCACTTTATAACCTCTCACAACATTTACTACACA
>JALWNF010000116.1 GCA_026995985.1 Campylobacteraceae bacterium | reverse complement strand
AACCAACATAAGGTTGATGAAGAGAAGAGTTATTCACAAGATAATCTTTTTCATACTCTGTTAGGACTATTTAATGTCAAGAGTGAGGTTTATGATGAGAAGATGGATATTTTAAAATAGTTAAAGGAGATATTTTATGGCAGTTTTTATCTATAGCATTTTTGCATATATAGTAGGTTTAGTTGGTCAAGTTTGGTTTATACTCTATCTTGGTGATTGGGATTTTCTAAAGACCATTCATGCACCACAGCAGACCTCAACACCGTTAGCTATCTTGGTAGATATTCTACTTGTACTTCTGTTTGCTCTACAACACTCAGTTATGGCACGACAGTGGTTTAAGTCTAAGATTACAAAGTATATACCAAATATCACAGAGCGTAGTACCTATGTTACTCTCTCTGGAGTGGCTCTACTGCTTATTGTTCTATATTGGCAACCTATAGATGGTTATGTTTGGAGAGTCAAAGATACTACTACTCTTTGGTGGGTTCTTACAGCCATGATGATATTTGGTTGGCTCTTTTCACTTGTGGCAACATTTGTTATTAACCATTTTGAGCTTTTTGGTCTGCAACAGGGCTATTTTCATCTAAAAAACAGAACCATACCAGATAGCTATTTTCAAGAGAGGCTATTTTACAAATTTATTCGTCACCCTATACAGCTTGGTGTACTTATGGGAATTTGGTTTACCCCTGTGATGAGTTATGGACACCTACTTTTGTCACTGCTTTTTACTATTTATATTTTTGTAGGGCTATACTATGAAGAGAGAGATTTGGTTGTGGAGCTAGGAGATGACTATATAGAGTACAAACAGAGGGTTGGTATGATTTTTCCGAAAATATTTAAAAAATAGAAGAAGATGTGAACCAAAATTAGTATGGGCGTTGTCCAATAATATTTCCATAAGGATAGTATTTACAAACTGTAACATACCCTCCTTTAAATCGACCTTTTTTGTATTGAGCAGAAGCACAACCTACTTTTTGAGTTGTTTTCCATACAATTTGTGTATAGTGACCACATACTTTGCCTATTTGGCACTTATTGTTGTTGTAGTTATAGTATAGTTTCTCATTATACCATTTATGAATAATACTATTTAAATTAGGAGTAGTATGACGACTAGAGGCATAAAGGTTTTCACCATACTTATGACTATGATTGGTTGGATCGTGAATAAACTTACCTGTTTGGGCTAAATAGTTAGCATAGTTTTGTGCATCTTGCTCTAAAATATTACTTCCTATTAGTAGATGACCTTGAAAATGTTTTGCTCTTAAGTAGTTATGTATTTTTACATAATCTTTAGTGTTTAATATATAAGGTTGAGTGTTTTGTTTTTTAGGGGCTTGACAAGCTATAAATATTAATGTAAACAATGGATAGAGAGTATACTTTTTCATTGTTGAATTACCAATCCTTCACGATTTATCTTCTCCCATCTTCCTCCATCTAGTAGTCCATCACTACTCTCTTTGCACCCCATGCATATCTCTGCTATGCCATTATGAAAAGGAAATGCAAAATCATAAATTGGCTTTAGAACTATCTCTAAATTTCTATTAAAAAAACCGATTTTTCCGTTGATTCTAGTTCTAGCTAACCCATCTGAAAACTTATCTGGTTTACCATCAAAGGTTAAAGTCTCTATAATCTTTCCATCTTGACGTATGTAGTAGAACTTATCTTTAATTTTAATAGGAATAACCTCTTTGCCATGAAAATTTACATGTTGTAGAAACTCTTGGTTAACATAATGGTTTGAAATATCTTCTTTAGGTGGAATAGGATTTGTTTTTGAACAAGCTACAAAAAATAAAATAGATAGAGTAGGGATTAGATATTTCATTTTAGAGCCTTTTTATTAGATTATAGCACTCTAAAATAAAAAAATCCCTTTAATAAAAAATGGAAAAGATTAGATAGGTAAAACGCGAATATTTGGGTCAAGTTTCTCTTTTAAGATATTTTCAATAGCAAATAGTGTACCTGTACTTGCAGAGGCACAACCACTACATGCTCCTAGGTATCTAATGTAGATGTCTATGTGTTCACCATTCTCTTTAATATCAAGAACCTCCATATCTCCACCGTCCATAATAAGCATCTGACGAATATTATCATCGATTGTCTTCTCTACTGCTTTTAGTTTTTGAACAATTGTCATCTTTGCAAATTCCATATTACTATCCTCACTATTTGCTTGTGCTAGTTTCTCTTTTTGATACTCTTCAAGTAAATCAACTAGATATATATCTTTCTCCTCATGTCCACCTGGCTTAATACATGACTTACAGAATGCTCCAGCTTTTGTATAGTCTGTTATCTGCTCAACAGTTGTAAGGTCATTTAGTCTAATTACCTCTCTAAGTGTAGATAGAGATACTCTAGCACACTCACAAACAATAACTTCCTCTTCAAAGCTCTCCATATCAACACCTTTATATTGTGCAGCAGCCTTTTTAATTACATCGTAAGCCATAACGCTACAGTGCATCTTTTGAGGTGGAACTGCTGGAGTATCTGGATTGTCACGCATTGCATATTCAACATCAATATTTGTAATCTTTACAGCTTCATCAACAGTTTTACCTTTACAAAGCTCTGCCATTGTATCAGATGAGGCAATAGCCGTACCACAACCAAATGATTTAAACTTTGACTCTTTGATTATATCTGTCTTTGGGTCTACAGCCCAATAGAGACGAACTGCATCTCCACAAGACTCTGCTCCAAAGTCAGCTACAATGAGTTTTGCACCCATTGCCTCTGCCTCTTCTTCTGTAATCTCACCCATATTTCTTGGGTTATTCATCAAATCTGTTACCTTTTGGCTATACTCATCCCAGATGGTACCACCTATTAAGTTATCTAATCCCATATTTTTCCTTTACTTTTTATTAGTGTGCAGTTAAACCAGACTCATGACCCTTTGGTGCATAAGCATAAGAGCTTGAAATCTCTCGTAATCTTTTAACAGCTTTTTTAACAACCTCAAGTGTATACTCAAGCTCCTCTTTTGTGGTGTATCTACTTAAAGAGAATCTAATAGCTGTATGTGCTAAATCTTCATCAGCTCCTATTGCCTCCATAACAGAGTTTGCTTCAAGCTCTTCAGAGGCACAGGCTGAACCTGTACTTGCTGCAACTCCTGCTCGGTTTAAGTCCCAAAGCATAGACTCACCCTCTATTCCTCTAAATGAGATAAGAATTGTATTTGGTGTTCTCTTCTCTCTAGGAGTTACTACAAATGTATCTGGAATCTCTAAAAGAGCATCTTCAAACTCATCTCTTAACTCTTTTACATCTTCCATCTCAAAGTCAAGTGCATCAATAGCCTGTTCCATCGCTTTACCCATACCAACAATACCTGCCACATTGAGTGTTCCAGAGCGTAGCCCTCCCATTTGAGAACCACCATGTAGAAGTGGCATAAGCTCTCTACCTCTTTTAATATATAGTGCTCCAACACCTTTTGGTCCATGGAACTTATGTGCAGAGAAGGTTAAATAGTCCACATTAAAACTCTGTACATCAATAGGTAGTTTACCAATAGCTTGAACAGCATCAGTATGAAAGAGAACATCATACTCTTTACAAATCTCTCCAATCTCCTCAACAGGGAAGATAGCACCTGTTTCATTGTTTGCCCACATAACAGAGACTAAAGCAGTTTTATCTGTAATGGCATCTCTAACCGATTGTGCTTCTATAAGTCCTTCAGAGTTGATAGATAGGTAAGTAACTTTACACCCTTGCGACTCAATAAATTTAGCTGTAGCAATAATTGATGGGTGTTCAACCTCTGAGACTATAATATGGTTCTTTTTTCCTGTTAAGATATACTCAAAATAGATAGATTTCAAAACCCAGTTATTGCTCTCTGTAGCACAGGAGGTGATAACCACTGAGTCTTTTCTATCAGCATGAATACCTGCATATATTTTCTCCATAGCACTCTTAATAGGAGGGTGTGTCTCTCCTGCAAACGCATGTAGAGAGTTAGGGTTACCATATTTTTCTACAAAAAATGGCTCCATCTCCTTAAATACTTGTGGGTCAACCATAGTTGTAGCGTTATTGTCTAAATAAACTCTCATTAATTTCCTTTTATTGTAGCTCACAATTTCAAATCAGACAAATTTAGTCCTAATTAATTTTCATACTACATTATATAACCTTAAAATAGTATAAAGTGTAAAAAATTTTATGATTATACTCCTTTGATGGTTAAAAAAGAGTTTATTTCTGGTTTAGATTAATTTTGAATATAAAATGTGATATAAAAGTTCTAATTGTTATGAAAAAATAAAAAATATTTTTTAATCTTATAAAATTCCAATAAAACTGTTTAGTTTTAAATAATTAAGAAAAAAGTTATAAAATAATTATTTTTCTGAAATTAAACAAAGGTATAATATAGTATATGATAAATAT
>JALWNF010000115.1 GCA_026995985.1 Campylobacteraceae bacterium | reverse complement strand
TTCAGTTTGAATAGCTTGTTTTAAAACTTTTGCAATTGTTGGTAAGAGGTCTAATCGACCATTCTCACCAATAATTTTAATAAAGTTTAATAACTTATCATCAACCTCTCCTAGACTCTCAATAACCATTGATGTCTTTACTTCATTAGAGATTAATGGAGAAGATAACTTCTCAATAACATTTGAATCTAAAAATGCCTCTGTTATTGCTAAGAGTATTTTAGAAAAGTTATCTCTCTCTTCTTTATTTGTTGAGTCAACAAGTGCATTGACATATCGTTTAGCAATTAACTCTTCCATTTATGCCACCTTTTTTGAGATTAGAGAGATAACTTTAGACTCATCTAATGTAATGTCATCATTAGTAATTCCACTATTAAGTACTTCATCTATCGTATTTCTCATTGCTTTTTTAGTCTCTAGCTCTTGCTTCTCAAGAGCTTGTTTCTCTAGTTGACTAAGAAGAGCAGCATTCTTTTCAGCAATCTTAGTAGCTAAAACCTTAGCCTCATTAGTAGCATCTGCTACTATCTCTTTTGCCTTCTCCTCAGCTTTAGCTAGATTCTCTTCTGCTGCTAAACGCTCATTTTTAGAAGCTTGAAGTTTTTCTTCAATCTCTTTTAATTGGTTAGCAATACCTTGGGAGCGTCCTACAAAAAACTCTTTAATAGGGTTTGCAACCAAATAGTAGATAAGTCCTGCAAAAATAGTAAAGTTTAAAACTCTATAGAAAAAATCAGAATTAAACATAGTTACACTATGGTGCTCACTATGTCCAGCCATAATTAAAGATGGTATTAAAATAGTTGCAATTAATACAGTTTTTTTTACTCTCATTATCTCTCCTACAAGCTACTCAATTTAGAGTGTAAAGTCTCTTTAAACGTTGGTAGCTCAGCAGTTAATGCACTTTTTAGCTTCTCTTGCTCAGCTTCAAGCTCTGCTAAAAAGGTAGCATTACTTACTTCAAGTTCTTTCAACTTACTCTCTATTTTACTCTCTGCTAAAGCCTTCGCTTCAGAAATAGCTTTCTCTTTTATTGCATTTGCTTCAGCTTTTGCTGTAGCTAAGATTTCATTAGCTTTTGCATTTAGTCCACTACTGTTATCTGCCATCTCTTCTGCATTTTTTAAATCCTTTGCAATTGTCGCATCTCTATCGTCCATAAACTTTAAAAGAGGCTGAAAAAGCATTGTGTTTAGCAAAAACAGAAGAGAGAAGAATACAACAAGAACAAACAACATTAAACCTGGATTCAAGTCAAGCATTCAAACTCCTCCAAAAAATTTTGGGTATTATATCTTGGAAAAAGTAATGACTTGATTAATATTTTGTTATAATAATGGGATTTCAATCGCTTAATTAAAGAGAGTATTCATTTGTCTATTTTGGTAACATATTTAGGAACTTCTCTATCTCTTCTATACTTTTGAAGTTAATCTCCAAAGCATTATTTTTTACTTTAAAATCAAAAGGAAGTTTCTCTTTTATCTTATTTTTATAATCTTTTACAAAGAGCCTCTTTTTAGATATAGGAGCAACTCTCTGCTCTTTTTCTTCTAGTTTTCTCTTTTTTGCTAACAACTCACTCTCTCTAACAGAGAGTTTTTGACCAATAATTGTATCAACTAAAACTTTCTGCTCTTTTTCACTAAAGCCAACTAAAACTTTTGCATGACCTTGTGAAATAATACCTTGAGTTAGTTTATCTTGAACATATTTAGATAGAGATAATAGCCTAAGTGTATTAGTAATTTGTGAACGACTCTTATTGACTACAGATGAGAGTTCATCATGAGTAATATTATACACCTTTATAAGCTCATCATAAGAGTGTGCTAACTCAATAGCATTTAAATCCTCTCGTTGAATATTTTCAATAAGTGCTAACTCTCTCATCTTAACATCATCAATATCAACATCAGCTACTATAGCCTTGATAGTCTCTAAACCTGCCAACTTATGAGCACGTAGTCTTCTCTCTCCTGCAACTAAAAGATAACCATTATCTTTTTCAATAACTACAATAGGTTGCAAAAGACCATGACGAGAGATTGATTCACTTAACTCTTGAAGAGCCTCTTTATTAAAAGTTTTTCGTGGCTGATAAGGATTAGGAGAGATTTCAGCAACATCTATCTCTCGTATAGCTTCACAATCATACGAAGATGAACCAATCTCACTATCATAAGCTTGACTCACCTCTTCTAATATTGCCCCAAGACCTCTACCTAGTGCCATCTTTTAGCCTTTTACCTTTTTTAATGTTTGTTTTTTTATACTCTTCTTAGATTTCAAAATAGATTTAGCCAAATCAAGATAGGCTGTAGCCCCTTTAGATTTTTTTGCATATTCAATTACAGGTTTTCCATAGCTTGGAGACTCTGCAACCTTAATATTTCTAGGTACTATTAAAACCTCTTTTTTTCTACTCAAAAAGAGTTTCTCTTTAAAATGGTAAGATAAGTCCTCTAAAACCTGTTTAGAGAGATTATTTTGAGAAGAGTACATAGTAGGCAAAAAACCTTTAATATCTAATTTAGGGTTAATAGACCTCTTTAAAAGATTAATAGTGTTAAGTAACTGTGCTAATCCCTCTAATGCAAAAAACTCACATTGAATAGGAATAATGACTGAATCAGCAGCCCCCAACGAGTTAATGGTTATTGGGCCTAATGCAGGAGGTGAGTCAATTAAAATATAGTCATAGTTCTTCTTAATGGGTTGAAGTGCTTTTTTCAATAGAAGCTCACGATTCTCTCTTTTAGGATTGTAAAACTCTTTTTCAATTCCAACTAGACCAATATTTGCAGGAACTATATCTAAGTTTTTAAACTTAGAGTGCAAGATAACATCTGACATCTTTTTTATACCAATTAAAACATGATAGATATTATACTCATAATCATTACGGTTGAAGCCTAAACTTGTTGTAGCATTTGTTTGAGGGTCAGCATCAATTATAAGAACTTTTTTTCCATGGTGTGCTAGTGCAGCTCCAAGGTTAACAGCTGTTGTAGTTTTACCTACACCACCCTTTTGATTTGCTATTGTTATTACTTCACTCATCTTATACTATATACTCTCTTATTTTCAATTATTAGTGAACCATCTTCCGATAGAATTGCATCTTTAAGGGATTTTAACTCACCATCTATATGGGTAAAATACCCTTTATTTCTTTCAAATTCTATCCTATATAGACTAAATATTTGCTTCCAAGTTGGGTAGTTTTCTAATGCTTCCAAGTACTCATTTAACAAATCTATAGGCTCAACATTGATATTTAAGGCTTTAAATCGATTTGAATTTTTTTGCATATTTATACCCATTCCACAAAGAAGAGTATTATCTATTTTTTTTGTTATGGTTCCACCAACTTTTGATGAATCTTGATATAAATCATTAGGCCACTTTAACCAAATATCATCACTTTTCTCTTTAAGTACCTCTTTCATAATAAATGAAAAGTAGATAGATGCAGAGCTTAAAGGTAAATCTTTTGGCAAATCCTCAACTCTTAGGGCAAAAGAGAAAAATAGATTACCCTCTCCTCCCTCCCAAGAGTTATCTCTACTACCAACTCCTGCTGTCTGCTCTTTAGCCACTACACAGATTGGAGCTGATAGAGTTCCATTTTTTATCTGCTCAATTAAATAGAGTTGAGTAGACTCTAAACTATTAAAATAGAGTATTTCCAACTTTTAATCCTCTTCCAACACAGTATGCCTTGGCCTCCATAGCCTTTTTAGATATAGGTTGCAGTGTTCCTATCTCTAAAGAGCCCTCTTTACACCCAACAACAATGCTACTCTCTTTTATCTCCAAAATAGTACCTATCTTATTTTGACTCTCTATCTCTACTAGCTTAACATCTTTAATCTTTGTTCCATTCTCAACAAAGATACCAGGCCACCCCTCAAAGGCTCTATATTTATTGTAGAGTTTTAAGGCACTACTAAAATCTACTAAACCATCACTCTTTTTAATCTTTTTACAATATGTTGCTACTGCATGGTTCTGTTTTATTGGTTTAAGAGTATAAAAACGGTGAATAGTCTCAATAGTTAATGCACAAGCATCACTACTTAGCCTACCCATTAGTTCAGGTAGTAACATAGTTGATGGAATTTTACAGTAACGATACCCTAAAATAGGTCCACTATCTAGCCCCTCCTCCATAAGCATAGCCGTTACTCCTGTAAACTCATCACCATTAAGTAGTGACTGTTGCACAGGACTTGCCCCACGATATTGTGGGAGCAAAGAGGCATGAAGATTTATACATGGAGCAATATCTAAAATATTTTTAGGCAAGAGTTGCCCAAAGGCAGCAACAACTATAAAGTCAGGCTCTGCCTCAACAATTGCCTCATAGACTCCTTCATCTGAGAGCTTTTCAGGTTGAAGTAGATTTAGGTTATACTCTTGGGCTAAGAGTTTAACCTCTGGAGCTTTTAACTCCCCTTTTCGCCCTGCTTTTCTGTCTGGTTGACTTATGACCAAAGGTATCTCTACTGCCTCATCATCAATTAGTACTTGAAGTATCTCTTTTGCATAGTGAGGTGTCCCCATGTAGACTACTCTTTTCACTTATACTCCTCATTTTTTTATTTGTCGGAAGTATAGCAAAAATAGTATAGTAATAGAACCTCTATCTCTCAAATCAAAAACTATAAGATTTTATTTATAAAAGACTTAGGTTATAAAACAGCTAAAAGAGTTTTACCAAATTTATTTCTTATCTAAAAAAAAATTAGAAATAGTTTCAAAGTATCTTTCAATCCCTTCAAAGGTGTGTGTTCCACCCTCCTGCACTATACTTTTAGCATTAGGTAGTTTCTCTAAAGCATCTTTATAATCTAAAACATCATCACCTTTTTGTAATAGCAAAAGGTACTCTCCATTTTTAATCTCTTTTACTCTATAGTTTAACAACATATTAATATGTTTTTGAGTCCACTCATAGCAACTATTGTCGAAGTAGTTTGTTGCCATGCCATTTAGTGGTAGAATTCTCCGTTTTAAAGTAGTAGGAGAGTCAACAGCAGGGTTAATAAGTACAGCCTTTAGTCCATACTTTTCAGCTAAATAGATACTATAAAATCCACCTAAAGAGGAGCCAATAAGCATTACCTCATCATCACAAGATTCAATCAACTGTTCAAGTGTATCTATTGCCAATTCAGGAACATAAGATAGAGAGGGAGAGATATAAGGGGTGTCTTGGCTCTTAAAATACTCTTTAAAGAGTTTAGCTTTTACCCCTTTTCCAGAGCTTCCATAGCCGTGTATATAGATTATCATCTATTGCCTTTTTTATTTGTCATTATAACATTTCACTTTGAATTCTGATATAATAAAATAAAAAAATCTAGGAGAGACTATGCCACCTTTAGCACAAGCCATTGAGTGCTATACCTATGATGACTATAAACGTTGGGACGGAGAGTGGGAGCTTATAGATGGAATTGCCTATGCTATGGCTCCCTCTCCTATGATTATGCATCAAGCCATTGCAGGGGGAATAATTAGTGAACTTTTTTCATCTACAAAAAAATGTAAAAGATGTTTAGTTGTTGTAGAACAAAATTGGAAAATAGATGAAATAACGGTACTAAAACCAGATATTTCACTCATTTGTAATGAACCCAATGATGCCTACATTACAAAGTCCCCTCTGATTGTTGTTGAGATTATTAGTAAATCTACAGCTAAAAGAGATGAGAAGTATAAGTTTGAAATCTATAAAGAGGAGAGAGTCCCTTACTATGTTTTAGTCTATCCAAATGATTTAAAAGCTAAAATCTATAAACTAGAGGGAAATGAGTACATTAAACAGGGTGATTTCTCTTTAGAGGAGTATGAGTTTAGTGACTTAGAGTGTCAAGCCTCAATAGATTTTGAAGCTGTATTTGAGAAGTTTAGGAGATAATATTACAAAAATGCCAAAAGTGAAGCCGTAACAGCTACATTTAGAGACTCAACACCTCGCCTCATAGGAATAGCAATAGAAGCTGTACTCAAAGCCTCTACCTCTTTACTTACTCCATCACTCTCATTACCCAATACAAAAACGATTTTTTCTCCATACTCTTCATCTTTATAACTTTTTTTGGCATGGGAAGAGAGCGTATAGATAGAGGCTCCTGTATCTTTAAATGCTTCTAAACTCTTTGCTAGATTTTTTACCTTGATAATAGGCATTTTAAAAACTGTACCAACAGAAGCCTTAATAACTAAAGGTGTAATTTGAGCTGAGTTTTTAGTAGGGAGTAAAATAGCATCAATATCTCCTGCTGTTGCAGAGCGAATAATCATACCTAAGTTTTGAGGATTATGAATGCCATCGAGTGCTAAAACTCTAAAAGAGCTATTTTGAACTAAAAACTCCTCTTGGGTTAGAGATTGTTCTAAAACAATATCAAGAGCTACCCCTTGATCCTGTTTGGCATTTTTAGAGATACGCGAAAGTGCTTTTTTGTCATGATAGGCTATCTCTATGCCTCTCTTTTTAGCTAGAGTAATCATCTTTTCAAGTTGAGCTACTCTTTTATTAGAGTTAGAAAAGTGTAGCTTATATATTTGAAGTGTTTTATCTTCTAGGGCTTCTAAGACTGCATTACGTCCATAAATAGTAATGATTTTATCAAAAAAAGCCCGTTTAGCAAGATACTCTAGTGAGTCTTTCATAAAACTCTATTCACCATTCCAAGCAATAACCTGTTTACCATCTTCGTTAGTCTCAACAGATGGCATTCCCATAATATTAAATCCACCATCTACATAGTGAATCTCACCTGTAACACCTGCACTAAGGTCTGAAAGAAGATACATTCCAGAGTTTCCAACATCTTTGATGGTTACATTTCTCTTAAGTGGTGAGTGAGCTGCATTCCACTTTAACATAAACCCAAACTCTCCAATTCCTGCTGCTGCTAGAGTCTTAATAGGACCAGCTGAGATAGCATTTACACGAATACCATCACGACCTAAATCCTCTGCCAAATACTTTACTGTCATCTCCAATGTTGCTTTTGCAATCCCCATAAGATTATAGTTTGGAATATATTTTACCCCACCATAGTAAGTAAGTGTAAGCACAGATGAGTTATTAGATAAAACAGGCTTTAACTCTCTTACAAGCTCAATAAGTGAGTAGACTGAAATATCCATAGCTGTATTGAAAGCCTCTTTGGAGATATTATGAAAACGACCCATAAGCCCCTCTTTTGGTGCAAAAGCAATAGAGTGAACAATAAAATCTATCTGACCCATATCTTTTTGAATACTATCTTTAAGTGCTTTTATCTCTTCTGGTTTAGTTACATCACATGGGTAAAATCTCTCACCACAACCAAGCTCCTCTGCCACAGGTGCTAACTTTTTCTCAAAACGCTCATTTAAAAATGTAATAGCTACCTCTGCTCCTTGCTCTCTACAAGCTTGTGCTATTCCATAAGCAATAGACTTTTTATTTGCAATTCCAAGGATGATACCTTTTTTGCCTTTCATTATCATTGATTAATCTCCAATTAAAATTGATGTGGCATTTTATCACGATTGAGATAGAATATAAATAAAAAAATAAAGTGATAAAAAAGAAAAGAGAGAAAAGTATGAAAAAAATATTAATTTTAAATACAGGTGGCACCTTTAATAAAGTCTATAACCCAATAACAGGTAATTTAGATATTGAACCAACAGGTAGAGCTATAAAATCAATTGCTAAAGCAGTATTAACAGAGTTTAAAATAAAAAATATTATAGGAAAAGATAGTCTTTATATGACTGATGAAGACCGAGAAATCATTGTTCAATCTATAAAAGAGACTAAAATAGAGCACATTATTATAGTTCATGGAACAGATACCATGCACAAAACTGCTCAATATATTGCAAAAAAGGAGAAAAATAAAAAAATCATATTGACAGGTGCAATGGTACCATATTCTGTAAATCCTATAGAATCGGCATTTAATTTAGGGGCTGCCTTTGGATATTTACAGAATATTCAGAAAGGAGGAGTATATATATCCATGAATGGAATAATTAAAGATTACAAAAGAGTAGTTAAAAACAAAGAAAAAGGATATTTTGAAAAGTCAAAATAGACACTCTTTGTAATCTTTCTAGCACAACGACATATTGAAAATATATTCATTATCTGGTGGCACTATAGACAGTTTTAGAGAACGCCCTCTTAAAGGGGACATAATACTAATTCAGGAAATAGGGGAGAGCTAAAGTGCCACCCTATATGTCGTCGTATAGAAATTATAATATATTTTAACTTAAAGAAACATAAAACAATTAAAAAAAAACATAAAGAAACATCTTTTCTATATTGTGTGATATATTTTTAATTAATAGCACTATATATAATAGTTTATACTAATCCATATATTAACCTCTCATAGGTTATAATCCATCAACTATTTAATATTGAGAGAATCGAATGCAAGAAAATTTGCCTTTAAATGAAAAAATATATATTCCTACTCCTAGTAAACATGACCCAGATGAGCTTGGTCACTTTGGAAAAGAGAAAGATAAACATAGATTTGGTGGTCGTTTTGTTCCTGAAACACTTATGCCTATACTTGAGCAATTACGCCAAGATTATGAAGCTGTACGTTTTGATAAAGATTTTTGGGAAGAGATTGACTACTACTATAAAAACTATGTTGGTCGCCCCTCTGCTTTATACTTTGCAAGTAACCTCTCAAAAGAGTTAAATGCAAAGATATACCTAAAGCGTGAAGACCTTAACCATACAGGGGCTCACAAGATTAACCACTGTATTGCACAAGCTGTCCTAGCTAAACGTTTAGGCAAAAAAAAGGTTATTGCTGAAACTGGTGCTGGTCAACATGGTGTAGCAACAGCTACAGTAGCTGCACTTTTTGGCTTAGAGTGTGAGATTTTTATGGGGGCTAAAGATGTTAAACGCCAAGAGTTAAATGTCTTTAGAATGAAACTTCTTGGAGCTAAAGTTCATGCAGTTGAATCTGGAAGCCAAAGTCTAAAAGATGCTATGAATGATGCGATTAGACACTGGGTAACCAATGCTAGAGATACTTACTATATTATAGGAACAGTAGCAGGACCTCACCCCTATCCTATGATGGTTCGTGATATTCAATCTATTATTGGCTGGGAGGCTAAACAGCAACTAGAGGCTGTTGAGTCCTCTCTACCAGATAAAGTTATAGCTTGTATTGGTGGAGGCTCTAATGCTCTTGGCATCTTTAACCACTTTATAGATGAGGAGTCTGTAGAGTGTATAGGGATTGAAGCTGGAGGTTTAGGAGTTGAGACAAATAAACATGGTTGCTCCCTAAAAAAGGGAAGTCCTGGTGTGTTACATGGACAACTAAGCTACCTACTCCAAGATGAAGATGGTCAGATTCAAGAGGCTCACTCTATTAGTGCTGGTCTTGACTACCCTGGAATTGGACCAGAACACGCCTACCTTAAAGATAACAATCTTGTTACTTACGACCATATTACTGATGAGGAGGCACTAGAGGCTTTTGTTTGGCTCTCACAAGCTGAGGGGATTATTCCTGCGTTTGAGTCCTCTCATGCTATTGCCTACCTAAAAAAGATGAAACCAGAAGAGGTAGAGGGGAAAACCATTTTAATTAATCTCTCTGGACGAGGTGATAAAGATATGATACAAGCACAAACTATTTTATCAGAACAATTCAAGTAGGGTATTATCCCTCAACAACACTATTAAAACAAAACCAAGTTAGATATTTAATAAGGAAAGAAAATATGAATTTTGAACTAACCATAAGCCCAATAAGTGAAATAGATGCAGATGTAGAAGTTATTTTAATTGTTGATAAAAACTTCAAACACAATTTTGTAAAAAATAGAAAACTGCTAAAAAAAGCTAATTTTAAAGCAGAACAAGATGAGAGCTATCTTCTTGTAGAGAAAAACAGACTATTTATTGGTGTAGAAAAAATCAATGATAAAAATCTAAGAGTTGCTATGGCAAAAGCAATTCAAAGACTAAAATCAACTAAATATAAGAGCCTTAAAGTGGCTTGTTATTTTGAAAACAAAGAGTCTACTCATAACCTTAGAGCTATGGTAGAGGGTCTACTTTTAGGAGCTTATAGTTTTAACAAATATAAAACAAAAAAATCAAAACAAAAACTCAAAGATGTAACTATTTCACTAGAGGAGTACCATGGTTTTGAACTAGATAAACAAGAGTGTGAAGATGCTATTAAATTAGCACAAATCACAGCCGATGCAACCAACTTTACAAGAGATATTGTTAACACTACTCCTAATGATTGTTACCCTGATACTTTAGCACAAATTGCTCAAGGATTAGCAGAAGAGCTAAATCTTGAATGTAAAATATTAAAACCAAAAGAGATAAAAAAAGAGAAGATGGAAGCTCTACTTGCTGTTGCACGTGCCTCTAGGCATAAGCCACGTGTTATTCACTTAGCACATAAACCTAAAAATCCAAAAGCTGTTATCTCCCTTATAGGTAAAGGACTTACTTACGATTCAGGTGGACTTAGTCTTAAACCATCTACCTCTATGGTAAATATGAAGCTTGATAAGAGTGGTGCTTCTGCTGTTTTGGGTATTTTAAAAGCAGTTAGCAAAATGAATCTACCTGTTGAGGTTCACGGGTTTGTTGGCGCTGTTGAAAATATGATAGGTGGAGATGCCTATAAGCCTGATGATGTGCTTATCTCTAAAAGTGGAAAAACTATTGAGGTAAGAAACACAGATGCAGAGGGGCGTCTGGTTCTTGCTGATGTTTTAGCCTATGCACAACAAGAGGTAGAGGCAGACTATATATTTGATTTAGCAACACTTACAGGAGCTTCTGTAGTAGCTCTAGGGCAATATACATCTGCTGTAATGGGAAATTGTGATACCCCAAAAGATATGGTTATAGAGGCTTCTAAAGAGGCAGGTGAATTAGCAACTAAACTAGACTTTAACAGACATCTTAGAAAATCTCTAAAGTCAAATGTTGCAGACATCTCAAATATCTCAAACACCCCTTATGGTGGGGCGATTACAGCTGGTATCTTTTTAGATAATTTTATTGAAAAAGAGAACAAAGATAAGTGGGCACATATTGATATTGCAGGACCTGCATATGTAGAACACACTTGGGGTGAGAACCCTGTTGGAGCTTCAGGTTATGGTGTCAGAATGATGACTAGACTAGTTGAGAAACTTGCTAAGTAAGTAGAGATGAGCATGAATTTTTCAGGAAGAAAGGGAGTCTATAAAATCCTTTTCTTTTTATTTACTATTATTGTTGTTTTTATCTTTGCTGTTATTCCTAATGACCCATTTTTTAAAGAGTACTACTATGCAGATAAGCTAAAACACCTTTTTGCCTTTTTTGTCCTATCTTTTTTACTTAACCGTGCCTCATCAGATATGGCTCAACGCTTTAGAAATATGAGTGCCTTGCTTCTGTTTGGTATCTTTATAGAGTTTGTTCAATACTACCTACCTACACGCTCTACATCTATTGAAGATATTTTTGCTGATGTAGCAGGAATTCTACTCTTTCAATTTAGCTACTCTTTTGCAAAAGAGGTTAGGGACTTTTTAAAAAAATAAGATAACCCCCCTTTCACAAACTTTTAGCTAAAATTCCATAACTATTTTAACTAAGGAATATTATGGGATTAAGCATCGGACTTGTAGGATTACCAAACGTAGGTAAATCAACTACATTTAACGCCCTAACAAAAGCACAAAATGCAGAGAGTGCAAACTACCCTTTCTGTACAATTGAGCCTAACAAAGCAGTTGTACCTGTACCTGATAGACGACTCGAAGAGTTAGCAAAGATTGTAAACCCAGAGAGAGTTCAATACTCTACTTTAGACTTTGTTGACATTGCTGGTCTTGTTAAGGGTGCTAGTAAAGGAGAGGGTCTTGGAAATAAGTTTTTAAGTAATATCCGTGAAACAGAAGTTATTTTACATATTGTAAGATGTTTTGAAGACCCAAATGTAGTTCATGTTGAAGGAAGCATTGACCCTATTCGTGATGTTGAGATTATAGAGCAGGAGCTACTTTTTGCTGATTTGGACTCTGTGGAGAAGAGAATTGGTCTACTTACTAAAAAAGCTCGTGGAAATGATAAAAAAGCAAAGGCTCAACTAGCAGTAGCAGAGGCTCTTTTAGAGCATATCTCAGAGGGAAAACCTGTCTCAATGTTTGAAGGAGTTAATAGTGATGAGTTTAAAGAGATAAACAGAGAGTTACGCCTACTTACAGCTAAAGAGATTATGTATGGTGCAAATGTAGATGAAGATAGCCTAGAAGAGGATAATGAGTTTGTAACAAGACTCAAAGAGTATGCCAAAGAGAGAAACTCAGAGGTTATTAAACTCTGTGCAAAAATGGAAGAGGAGATGGTTGAGTTTGATGATGATGAACGTAAAGAGATGTTATCTGACCTTGGAGTCAAAGAGAGTGGACTTGAGCAGATTATTCATAAAGGGTTTGATAAACTTGGACTTATGTCCTACTTTACAGCAGGAGTAAAAGAGGTTCGTGCATGGACTATTAAAAAAGGTACAACTGCTCCAAAAGCTGCAGCTGTTATTCATAACGATTTTGAAAAAGGTTTTATTCGAGCAGAGGTTATCTCATATGAAGATTTTATAAAATTTGGTGGTGAAGCAGGAGCTAAAGAGGCAGGTAAAAATAGACTTGAGGGAAAAGAGTATATTGTACAAGATGGGGACATAATACATTTTAGATTTAATGTTTAAACCTATTCTAATCCAAAATATCGAATAGAAGCAAATCCAAAAGCCCCACTCTTTTGACAAGCCTCTATCTGCTCACTACCTACAATTCCACCTAAAGCAATAACTCCTATAGAGAGTTTAGAGATAACTTCTTTAAGCTCCCCTATCCCTTTAGGCTTACCCTTATTTGGTGTATTAAAAATAGGACTAAAGGTTACCAAATCTGCCCCTAACTTTTGAACCTCTAATGCCTCTTTTAAACTATGAGTACTTATAACTACAAAGAGTCCTAAATCTTTTGCCTTTTTAATATCTGAAAACTGCAAAGAGCTCAAGTGAACACCATCTGCTTTTAATTTATGAGCTAACTCATAATCGCTATGCAGTAATATTTTAGAGAAGTTATGTTTTTTAGCTTCTGCAATAAATAGAGAAGCATTTTTTTGATACTCTGTAGTTGACTTATCACGATATACAATCATATCTGCCTTTTTAGCGAAACGTTGCAAATCAGAACTTAAAGAGTCAAAGTTTAAAGTGGTAGGGTCAGTAATAGCATAGGCTATCATGACTCTTTTTGTTCTACTAATTTTTCAAGTAGTTTAGTCTGTTTTTTTAGCTCATCTAACTTCTCTTGACGCATAATAAAATACTCAATCAAAAGCACTAAAAAAAGACCTGGAATAGCCCCTAGAAATGAACCAAATATAGAGTAGAAAATACCAACATGTAAAAATATATAAAAGAAAGCAACAGCACCCATAAAAACAAAAGCCCAAGAAGCACCAAGTAGAAAATTTATAAGAAGAGACAAAAGAGGAGATGAGAGTTTCAACGTCTAAACCTTTTGTCTAAAAGAAGACCCCATTAGTGGTCTTCTTCCATTGCTACTGCACCTGCAAGGTACACATAGATAAGAATCATAAATACAAATGTTTGTAACAGTGCAGAGAATGAAAGTAACAGATATGCTGGTAGTGGAGCGAAGTATGGAACTAACATTAAAAGTACCCATAAGAAGAGGTCATCACCTTTGATGTTACCAAAAAGACGGAAACTAAGTGAGATAACTCTTGAGATATGAGATACAATCTCAATAGGGAACATCAAAGGAGCAAGTAGAGGAACTGGCCCCATAAAGTGTGCAAAGTACTTTTTAACACCATGTATTCTAATACCCTCGTAATTATAGTAGATAAATACTACAAGTGCCAATGGTAAAGTAACATTAATATTTGAAGTTGGAGACTCAAAACCAGGAATAATACCAATAACATTTGAAATTAAAACAAAAAGTCCAACAGTTAAGACAAGTGGTAGGTACTCTCTTGCTTTCTCTTCACCAATAGTATCTTTACCCATAGCTATTGTACCCTCTATAAAAGCCTCCATAAAGTTTTGCGCTCCTGTTGGTACTGCTCTTAGAGTTGATGTTGCATATTTAGCAAGTAACAAAATAAGCCCTGCTACTAAGATTAAGTGTGCTACAACTACAGCTGTTCCATGCCCTGTAAAGGCACCCAAAAAAGTCCATACACCTTCCATTTATCCATCCTGTGTTACAAAATAATTTGGTGGATTATAGCTTAGAAAGGCTTAGTTTTTCGTTATGGTTACGATAATTAAAGGTTAATTGTAAAAGATAGAAACATAAGAGATAGTTTGAGTATTTTAGTGACATGCACAAAGTTCTAAAAGTGAAAATTCTCTCCTAAATAGTACTTAATAACATTTGGATCTTTTTTAATCTCTTCACTTGTTCCACTTGCTAACATCTCACCTGAACGCATAACATAAGCACGATCACAAATGCCCAAAGTCTCACGAACATTATGGTCAGTAATTAGTACCCCCATATTTAACTTGATAAGCTCTCTAATAATTCCTTGAATATCTTCAACTGCAATTGGGTCAACCCCTGCAAATGGTTCATCAAGAAGTAGAAACTTTGGTTCAGCTACCAAGGCACGAGCTATCTCAACACGTCGTCTCTCGCCACCTGAGAGTTGAACCCCATAACGTTTACGAATAGGTTCAATATTAAATAGGTTTAAAAGATTCTCTATACGTTCAAATGCTACTTTACGCTTAAGCTTCATAGCCTCTGCTGCTATTAAGAGATTATCTTCAACAGTTAAGTCTTTAAATACACTAGCCTCTTGGGGTAGATACCCTATGCCAAGTCTTGCACGAGTGCTTAAAGGCATTTTAGTTACCTCATCACTATCTATAAAAACAGAACCAGAGGTGGCATCGGTTAGTCCACATATCATATAGAAAGATGTTGTCTTCCCTGCCCCATTTGGTCCTAACAGACCAACAATCTCACGAGAGGAGACTTTTACAGAGACATCATGAACAATGGTTGTCTTTTTAATAGTCTTAGAGAGGTGTTTAGCTTCAAGTGTATGTAGAGTGTGCATCAGTTTTTTTCAATCCTATATATTCTTTTCTCTTCAAAAGGCTCAATGGTTACAGTAAAGACATCATAACCTGCACCTAATAAAAAGCTCTTAAGAGATTCATCGCCCCATTCTACCATGTGCCACCCCTCTTTGTCAAACTCTTCAAAGAGTCCTAGCTCCATAAACTCATCATTTTCTATTCGGTAGAGGTCATAGTGAAATAGGTTTTCATCGTAACACTGTTGCAATGAAAAGGTAGGAGAGGTCACTTCACTCTCAATCCCTTTTGCCTTTGCTATAGCTTTTGTTAAGGTGGTTTTTCCTGAGGCTAAATCTCCTGTTAGAAAGACAATAGCAGAGGTTGGTAGAAGCTCATTTAGATAGCTTACAACACTATCTATCTCATCTAGTGAGGCTATAATTTTTTTCATAACTTTTGACCCATTTTTTTAAATTTTGTATTTTAGTATAATTTACCTTAGCCAAAATTCTAAAAAAATAGATATTAAATTTTAAAATTAAGTTTTAATTAATATAGAAAATACTATAATCCTTTTCAGAAAGTATAAGAGAACCTTGCAATGTGCATAGTGTATCGCTATGTTTGTATAGAGTCTAACAAAGCTTTATTAACCTATTCTTTACTATTACAAATAGCACTACTATATGCATATTTCGTAGTGGTTTTGTAAAAACAAATAGTGCATATAGTAGTGCTATTTGTGTCGAGTTGAATAGGCTAATATTTGAATCAACGAAGACTCTTATACTTTTTAACTCTCCAAATACTTCATTAAAAATCAAACACTTTTAAAAATTAGGAATATATATATGACACGTCAAGAACTCTACGACGAAATAAAAAAGACCTCCAAAGATAGCTACATATTAAGTGAGATGAAACGCCTTGGTTTTTGGGACAGCTCTAAACCAAAGGTAGCACAAGAACTCATTGAAAAAAAGACAGCTCTACAAAAAGAGCTAAATGGACTCTCTCGAAAGATTAGAAACCCTGAATCGGTGATTAAAGAGATACATAAACAGCGTATGGCAGATGCTCTAGCTAGGCGTGAAGAGACCAAAGCCAAACGAGAAAAACAAGAGCAAGAGAAGTTAGCCAAACGAAAAGAGAAAAAAGAGAAAGAGATAGGTTTTATAGGAACATCTTTTATAGCCGATTTAAAAGAACAACAGAGCAATCAAGAGCTACTCACTGCAAATAACCTCTTTCTGATTAAAGATGCAAAAGATTTAGCCTCTAAAATGGGAGTAACTCTTAAAGAGCTTCGATTTTTGACCTATACTCAAAAGCTCTCTACCCAAACAAACTATGTCCATTTTCAAATGGCAAAAAAGAGTGGAGGTTTTCGTGAAATCTCAGCTCCTAAACCCTACTTAAAACGTCTGCAATATTGGATTTTAGAGAACATTCTCAACAAAGTGGCTGTAAGTGATGAAGCTCATGGTTTTGTGGTGAAGAGAAGTATTGTAAGTAACGCTAAGCCTCATATTGGAAAAGCTGTAGTGATTAATTGTGATTTAGAAAACTTTTTTCCTACGCTCTCTTATGGTCGTGTTAAAGGGCTTTTTAAATCTTTGGGTTACTCATCAGAGTTAGCAACCATCTTTGCACTACTTACCACAGAGGCAGAACAAAAAGAGGTTGTTTTAGATGGTGAAAAGCTTTTTTTATATACAGGAAGACGCTACTTACCACAAGGCTCTCCTGCAAGTCCTATGATTACAAACCTTATCTGTCGAAAGTTAGATAAACGAATGAGTGGCATTGCTACCTCATTGGGCTTTACCTATACGCGTTATGCTGACGATATGACTTTTTCTTCTGATAGTTATGAGAAGATTAACAATATGCTCTATTGGGTAGAGAAAATTACTAAAGAGGAGGGGTTTGTTCTGCACCCTAAAAAGACTAGAGTCATGAAAAAAGGTTCACGGCATGAGGTGACAGGGGTGGTTGTAAATG
>JALWNF010000114.1 GCA_026995985.1 Campylobacteraceae bacterium | reverse complement strand
GTTTAGATAAGAGAGATATTTATGCAAAATTAGAGGTTAGCTCCATAAAAGCATTACAAAAAGAGCTAACTAAACTCTACCCATTTGAGCCTCAAAAGATAGATGGAGCTTTACTTTTAAAGGCTCATTTAAAAGGTGAAAAGGTAACTGCACAACTTAGCTCTAAAAAGATAGCTTTTGAGAAGTTCAATATTGAAGCGTTAGATTTGGATGCAAAATACAACAAAGAGTTGCTCACCCTCAATAAGTTTAGCTTTAAGACAACAGGATTTGAGGATAGACACTTAAATAAAAGTTTTTATCTAAATCAAAAAGGATTTGTACATTTAGGTAAAAAGAGGGACGTGCTAATAGATATGCACCCAAATATTTTGGTTAAAGCTAAAGGTGACATTAACAATTTAAAGGCTAAATTTAAAATAGACAAACTATATTTAGGATATCCAGATTATGGTAATACCGTTTTAAGTTGTAATATTGACTATCTTCAAAAGTTTAAAAAGAGAAAAATTACAGGTAATCTCTTGTTAGATAAGTTAAAAATCTTCTACGAGTCAAAATATCTTGACCCATCACAAGATAATGATGTAGTAATTATTACTAAAAAAGATAAAAAGAAAAGGGCAGGAGAAGATGACTTTTTACAAAATACTTTTATAGATGTTGCTATTTTAGCACGTGAAGCAAACTATAAAACACGTGATATTGACTTAAAATTTACTGTTGATGTAAAGGCAAAGAAGAGGTTTGGAAAATCTTTGCAAATGTTAGGAAAGGTAAAAAATATAAGGGGTAGAGTAGAACAAGCACCAAAGGTTTTTCAAGTTGTAGACTCAAATATTGTCTTTAGAGGAGCAAAAGAGATTAATCCTCTATTGGATTTAAAAGTTAACTATGAGCTACCTGATATTTTAATTACGATTACTATTCATGGTAATGCAAAACGTCCAAAATTGACCTTCTCTTCTAATCCACCTCTTCCTAAAAAAGATATTTTGTCCTATCTTCTTTTTGGTGTATCTACGGCAAATTTAACAGAAGGTAAAGGTTCACTAGGACGAGAGGCTCAACTCTTTATTATGAATCAAGCAGCACGAGATTTTGCTTATGAGGTAGATTTAGATAGAGTACTTATTAAAGATGATGGAACAGGTGAGGGGTATGCTATTCAGGTTGGTAAAAAACTTGATGATAAGAGTATGGCAATTATAGAGAACTCAAAAGAGGGGAACTCTTTTATTTTAGAGTATGAGGTAAACAAAAATATTAAAGTAGAGGTAGGACACCATCAAAAGACAGTACCTTCTCAAAGCATAGATATTTACTTTCGTAAACGGTTTAGGTAGTTAATAAGCAAAGAGTAAAAGATATACCCAAATACCTGTAAACGCTGTTAAAAAAATTCCTAAGAAAGTTATTTGACCAGCTTTTTTATGGATTTGAGAGTATTTACCTGGTAGTTTATTCTCTTTGGTAGCCACTCTTGCAAACCAAAGTGTACTAATCCAAACTATTAAACTAATAACTGCTATAGTAATATGAAAAATTAAGACATAGAGAAAGTAGCTATGTGGGGTATGACTCTCTTTCATAAAGGCTTCAAAACCACCCTCTATACGTACCCCATACTCAAAGTAACCTATAACAATAACAGAGATTATAAATATTATATTTTGAACTATAGAATGGAGTCTATATGCTTTTACTTTTGCCATAGAGATAGCTCCCATAACTAGAAGAGGCAGGAGTGTAACTACAATCATTACAAAGTCCATAAAAAAAGGAGCTCTTGTACCTAAAAATCCATCTTGAAACATATAATCCATATTATTTTATCCTTATTAATAAAAAATATATAATAATATTTATAAACATAAATATTAAATAGAATAATAGCATAAAACCAATTACACCTATATTATCAAAAATATGTATTGTCTATATAGTACTTTGCACTCTTTTTGAGAAAAACTTTATAAAACTGCAAATGTGATATTCTTTAAAATTTTTAAGTTTAGGTCTTTAGCTAATATTTTAATTATTAGATAGCTAATAGTCTGTATATTAATTAAATTATGGAATATTAATGGATTTAAATTCGGGGTAAGTAGAATACTTCCTAATGTCTTGGACTAGAATTTACTTGTAAAATATTTTATTTTAAGAGTTGATATACCTATGAATAAAATTTCATAGGTATTGAATTTATTAATTGTTTACAGTAAGAACCATATGGTCTTCATCTGTATTTCCTTGAGAGTCCTCAATAACTAATTTAATATCGTGAACACCTGTACTATTTGGAACATACCATCTTCTCTTATGTGGACCAATATATCTATTGCCATCATACCATTTATAAGATACAATTCCTTGTGTTGCAAAACTTTTACTTCCATTTAGATAAACTGCTCTACGGGAAGGGGTAATATTTAGAACTTTATCTTCACCAGCATCTGCCTTAATTGAAATATTCGAGTCTATTACAGTTACATTTATAACTACTGTATCACTATTGCTATGTCCAGCTCCATCTTTAACAGTTAATGTAACAGGGTATATACCATCTATTGCAGGAGGTGTAATACTGATAGTTGAACCTACTCCTAAAAGTGTTCCATTTGCATCAAACCATTCATAGCTAACAATATTTGTCGGATCAATACTTGCAGTACCATCTAATTTAACACTTGTAGTAGCTGATGTTGTTATTGCTACATTTATATCTTTACCAGCATTAGCTTTAAGTTGCTTATGTACTGTAAGTATCATATGATCTTCATCGCTATTGTTTTGGTCATCTGTAACAACTAATTTAATATCATGTACACCTGAACTCTTAGGAGGATACCATCTAGCAGCACCAGAACCAATGTATTTACTGCCATCATACCAATCGTAGCTAACAATAGTATGACCATTAGAGCTAGTACTACCTCTACCATCAAGATAAACTGCTCTATTTGATGGTGTTACATTTAATACTACATCATCTCCTGCATCAGCTTTTAAAGTAGAAATAGGAGTTTCATTGTTGTAAACCTCAATAAGTGAAAATTGTGTATTGAAAAATATATGATTTGAATTGTTTGGATCGATATAAATATCGGTACCTAATGCAAAAGCGAAATTATCTACTAACTTTTCCCAAGTAAGACCGCCATCTTTAGATTGTGCCATAATAGCTGGATCATCTAAGAACTTTTGATTTGTTCCAAATGATGATATATATATGTGTTTTGGGTTATTAGGGTCAACAGCTACTGCACCAATTGGGTGCATAAACGATGATGTAATCTCATTAAAGTTAGATCCTCCATCATTAGACATCCATAAGTTTCTACGAAAATATTCTCCAGGCTTGTTTGATATAACATATACATTATTGCTCTTTCCAACAGAGATGTTGTATACTTTTCCTATTTTGTCAGAAGCTAATCGATTCCAGTTATTACCTCTATCTGTACTCTTATATAATCCTTTTGGTGTTCCTGCATATAAAATATTTTTATTTATTGGATCTATTTTTATTTCATAAGTCTCTTTTTCGTAGATTTGTTGCCAAGTTTGACCGCCATTACTACTTTTAAAGATACCAATATTAGTAGCTGCATATAAAATACTATTTTGAGCATCATAAACTAAATCACTTACTTTTTTTACATCTTTGTTATTTATAGGGATACCACTCCAAGATGTTCCATGGTCTGTACTTTTGTAAATTAAATATTTTCTATTTACAGAAATCCAAACTACACCTTCATTATTAGGGTCTACCTCAATCGAGTATGCGTGTCCTCTTGGAGGTAATCCTATAGTTGGATGCTCCCAAGTTTTTCCTGCATCTTTTGATACATAAAAACCAACATCTTTATAGGCTGCATAATATATATTAGGATTAAAAGGGTCTACTGCAACATCATTATTTACAAGTCCTTGTACACCTCTTGATTGAATTGTATGGGTATATACATTAGCAGGAGCATTATCTGGTAGAGTAGGTAAAACATCGGTTGGATCATTTACAAAAGGATCCTTGTAGTCAAAGCTTCTACTTTTCCATACAGTTCCCCCATCTGTAGAGAAGTGAATATCTCTATTATCTCCAAAAATAACAAAGTTAGAATCACTATCTGATACTGTCATTTTTATGAAGTTATCTATACCACCAAGAAAGGTTTTTGTCTGATTAGGGTGTGTATTTAAAGGAACTTGAACATATGCACCAGTTACATGTTTTATATATGGTGTCTCAGCAGGAGTAGTTTGTGTCCAGCTCTGACCTTGATTAGTAGTTTTTGCAATTCCCTGCCAAGAACCAGCATAGATTGTATTTTTATCTGAACGACTATGTGCTAACATTAATGAGAATAGAATAGTTTTTTTAATATGTGTATTGCGTCTATATAGCTTATTAATAATATCTTCTAGTCCATTATTAATCTCTTGCCATGTTTGACCATTATCTGTACTCTTATAAACACCTTTTTTATCATGACC